>NZ_DASVSI010000164.1:0-89125 GCF_036388155.1 Hymenobacter sp.
AAAGAATCTTTTTCATGGGGGCGCAGTCAACACGTTTGCTGCTTGACCGCTGCCCATCACGAAGGGTTGCACCTCCTGCTTTGAGAACCCGCGGCCGCTAGCGCCCCAGCATCTTGGCCACGTACTTGCCCACGATGTCGAACTCCAAATTCACCGTTTCGCCGGCTTGCAGCTGCTGAAAGCTGGTGTGCTCGTAGGTATACGGAATGATGGCCACGGTGAAGCCCGTGTCGGTGCTGTCGAAACAGGTCAGGCTGGTGCCATTCACGCAAATCGAGCCCTTCTCCACGGTGAGGCGGTCGGGGCCGGCCTCGTGCCCAAAGCGGAACAGCCAGGACCCATCCTGGTCCTCCACGCTGAGGCAGGTGGCCGTGGCGTCGACGTGCCCTTGCACAATGTGGCCGTCAAAGCGGCCGTTGGCCGACAAGCACCGCTCCAGGTTCACGTGGCGGCCGGGTTGCCACTGGCTTAGGTTGGTTACCCGCATGGTTTCGTCGATGGCCGTGACCACGTGCGTGCCCGCCGCAGCATCTACCGACACCACGGTCAGGCACACGCCGTCGTGGGCCACGCTCTGGTCAATTTTCAATTCGGCAGCAAACGGCGAGGCCACCGTGAAATGGCGGTTGCTGCCTTGGTTTTCTACACTTACAATGGTGCCAAGGGCCTCAATTATTCCGGTGAACATGAAAGGGCAAGGAGATGGGTACGAGTAAAAAACAAAGAACGGCATCACCGCGCCGGTGAGCCGTTCTTCGGGGTGTAAAACCCCAACAGGTAAGTTGGCAAAATGGCTATTTGTCGCTGCCTTTTTCGAAAGGGCGCCAGTCGAGCTCGCCGGGTAGGCCACCCGCTTTCTTGCGCAGGAACACGGTTTGGTCGTCGTCCTCTCGCTTGCCAAAGGTGACGTCGGCCCGGCAGTCCAGGCAGCGCACGGAAGTGTACTTGAACTTGCCCTGGGCAACCCGGCTGGTCAGGTCCAGGTTGTCGGACCCGCAGATGCCGCAGGCCGCCACATCGGCGAAGCTCAGGCGCTCGTATTCCGACACAGTTTCGTGAAAATTATTGCCCTGCACGGTGAAGTGAAACTGGCGGCGCCCAATGCGCTTGGTGGTCATCATTTGCAACATTGAATTGCGAAAAAATGGGGTTAAGTAGAAGCTTTAAAGTTACGAATTATCGGCCTCAATCACAAGCAAATACCCCACTGTTTGCCCATAAAAAAAGGCGCTAAAAAGCGCCTTTTTCCGAACAGCTTCATACCCTTACTGTTGCACAAATTTCACGGTTCGGCGGGTGGTACCGGCCGTGACTTCGCAGGTATAGTTGCCCTTCGCCAGGCGGCCCAGGCGCAGCGGCACTTCGGCAGCGGAGGTGGCCGCCAAGTCCTGGCGCGCCACTACCGCACCGCGCACGTCCAGCACCCGCACCCGGAGCGCCTGCCCGCGCAGCCCCGCGGGCAGCGTCAGGGTAAGGCGGCCGTCGCCGGTGGGGTTTGGGTAAACTTCGAGCACGCTGCCGAACCCGGGCGACGCGGCCGTGTCGGAAAGTGGCGTACTCGGATTCAACGCGTTGTAGGCATTGACAAAATTGGGGATGCCATAGCCCAAATTGGGGTTGGGCGCACTTGCTTGGGAAGCGGTGCTGGTCAGGGCCGCAATCACCTGCTGGGCCGTGAGCCGCGGGTTGGCCTGCCAAAAACCGGCCGCCATGCCCGCCAGAATGGGGCACGCATACGAGGTGCCGTTGCCCCGGAAAGCGCTGCCGTTGGGCGCCAACACGGCCGCCGCCTGCCCCATGGCCGATAGCGTAGGCTTGACGCGGCCATCGGCTGTGGGCCCAAAAGAGCTGAAATTAGCGCGGTTGCCCAGGGAGTCCACCGCGCCCACGGACATGATGGAGTCGGCGTCGGCGGGGGCCGAGATGTAGCGCCAGGGGTCGTCGCCCTCGTTGCCGGCCGCGTTCACCACCAGGATACCCGCGCGCGCGGCCATAGTAGCGGCCCGGGTGCTGATGGCCGTCCGGCCGTTCATGTCGGCGTAGGTGTACGACGCGGAGGGCGCATCAAACGTGGTGTATCCCAGCGAGGAGCTGATGATGTCAACGCCAGCGGAGTCGGCGTACTCGGCGGCGGCCAACCAGTTGGCTTCTTCAATGGGGTGTTCAGAATTGGTGTCTTCCGTCAGGCACAGGTGGAACGTGGCTTTGGGCGCGCTGCCAATGAAAAAGCCCGCTTGGTTGCCGGCCATGGCGGCCAGGCAATTGGTGCCGTGGCTGCTGCGCTGGTACACGCTGGTGCCACCGTCGACGAAGTTGCGGGTGCTGGCCAGGCGCTGCTCCTGGTACAGGGGCTGCAAAGCCGAAATCTGGTTGACGCCGGGAAAACCGGCATCGAAAACGGCAATGTGCATGCCTTCGCCGCGGAAGCCGGCGTCGTGCATGGCCAGGGCGCCAATCTGTTCGTTTTGGCGGTAAGTGGGGCCGTACTGGGCGCGGGTGGCGGTGGTGCGGTTGGCCATTGCTTTGGGCGCCTGAGCCACCGTAACGGCGCCAGCCGCGGGCCGAGCGCTGCGGTTGAGGGTTTTGACGCTACCTACCGGGGCCAGGGCAGTGATGCGTGCCAGGGTGCTAGAATCGCAGGAAACCACGGCCGCATTGAACCAGCGGGAGGTATACAGCACTTGGGGGCTGCCGGCCACGGCCCGCACCTGGGCCACGTAGGCCGGATTCACGGGCAAGTCGCGGGGCAGCACGGCAATGCCCTGCCGCGTGCGGCGAGCAACCGAGCGAGCCGACAGGAAAGCCTGCGGCTGCGCCACCGTGTAGGGCGTGCCCGCCTTGTCGCGGAAATACACCAGATGCCGGCGCACAGTGCCTTGGGCCGCAGCTGGCGTGGCCGCAAAGGCACTCAGCAGCGCAGAAACCACAACTAAACCTACCCACCTAATTCTCAAAAGCACCATAAAAGCGGCTAATTATGCGTTGTAAAAAAGGCGGGCTCGTTAGCGAGGACCGTACTCAATGAGCGTTTCCCGCCGCGTAAAGGCACTGAAATAGGAGTTGGCCGGATACACCTGACTGCCGCCGGAGCTAGTATAATTGAAAAAAGCAAAATTGAAGCGGCGGCGCAAGACGGGGCCCACCCCTTTGGCAAACACCTGCTGGTAGCCCGTACGCTTCAATAGGCTGTTTTCGGTGGCCTCACCGGTGTTAGTAGTGGTCACGGTCTCGGGGTAGCTCATGGGGGGTAGCCCCGAAGTGCCTCCTCCGGTGGTGAAGGCTGCTTTCACGGCACTATACTGGCGGGTTTCCGCCGTAATGGTGTCGTTCAAATCGTTGTTGAAGGCGTTAAAATTCCACGAGCGCCCGGCGCGCACCGGGAAGACCAGCTCAACGGTGCGGGAATTGTTCCGGTTCAGGGCCACGAACTGCGGGGTGGCGCTCAGCACGAAGACGCTGTCGTCGCGCCAGGCGCCCGCAGCATTCTCCCGCCGCGACCGTACCATGCGGTACGCCACTTTGCCAGCGGCATCGGTGAATTGCCCCGTAATCATCTCTCTGAACTGATACGCGGTGCCGGTGGCAACGCTGGGGGTGAACTGCGAGGCGAGGCTCCACGTAGTGTCGGCCACGGCGTATACCCAAAAGTTGCCCACCGCCACGGGGTAATAAGAAACATCGGATTCCGGCGGGGTGTCGACGGCGTCTTTGCAGCCTGCGAAAGCCAAGCTTAGCGCCACGGCCGTAGTCGCCATTGCCAGGCGGGCAGCCACCGCCTTGCCATTGAAAACCGATAGAATCTGATGCATGTAAGGGGGTGAAGCAGAAAGACGTAAAAAGTTAGCTGGCAGCTTGCGCGGCGGCAGTAAATAACGGGATTTCCCCGATAACGTGCCGTTCAATCCAACCACCGCCCATCACGTCCTGGCCGTCGTAAAAAACGGCGGCTTGGCCGGGCGTAATGGCGTGCACGGGCTCTTCGAAATACACGCGGATTTTGCCGTCCACTTCTTCCAGGAATGCCGCGGCCCCGTCGTGGTTGTAGCGCACTTTCACCGTGGCCGGCACCAGGCCCAGTCCCGCCAGACTGGCCAGTTTGCCCATATTGAGCTTGCCTACCACGGTGGCCGTGCTGGCCAGTTCGTCGTAGTTGCCCAGCACCACTTCATTGGTATCGGACCGAATTTCCAGCACAAATGCCGGGTAGCCCAGGGCCACGCCCAGCCCTTTACGCTGCCCGATGGTGTAGAACGGGTAGCCTTCGTGCTTGCCAATGACGCGGCCGTTTTTGGTCACGAAGTTGCCACCGGCCACACGGGCCTCCAGGCCGGGCACCCGGCGGCGCAGGAAGCCGCGGTAGTCGTTGTCGGGGATGAAGCAGATTTCGTAGCTCTCGGGCTTGTTCACCAGTTCGGTGAAGCCGCGCCGACGGGCTTCGTCATAGATTTCGGTTTTGCGCATGCCGCCCAGCGGAAACAGCGTGCGGCTCAGGCTCTCCTGGCTCACGCCCCAGAGGGCATAGCTTTGGTCTTTGTTTTCGTCAAGGCCCTTGCTCACCACAAAGCGGCCGGATTCGGCATCCTTCCGGATGTTGGCGTAGTGGCCGGTGGCAATGTACTGGCAGCCGAGCTGGTCGGCGCGGCGCAGCAGGGCGTCCCACTTGATGTGGGTGTTGCAGAGCACGCAGGGGTTGGGCGTGCGGCCGGCCAGGTATTCGTCGGTGAAATTGTCGATGACGAAGTCGCCAAACTCGTCCCGGATATCAATGATGTAGTGCGGAAAACCCAGCGTCACGGCGATGTCGCGCGCGTCGTTGATGCTGTCGAGCGAGCAGCAGCCGGTTTCTTTCTTCGAGCCGCCGGCACTGGCGTAGTCCCAGGTTTTCATGGTCATTCCGACCACTTCGTAGCCTTGCTCGTGCAGGAGCACCGCGGCCACACTGCTGTCAATTCCGCCGCTCATGGCGACGAGTACCCTTCCTTTTACTTCGGTATTCATATCTGTGGTGCAATTCACCCGGAGCTTGAAAGGTTCCGGCCGGCAACCACAAAGGTAAGCTCTGTCATTGCGAGCGTAGCGAAGCAATCCGTCCTGTTCTCAGCGACCGAGCTTCTATTGTGATATACCCTTTTCTGGCCTACCAAAAAGCTACGGCACTGCGTAGTTTTGGGACTTGTCACATGATTAGGTTGGTCGCTGAGAACAGGACGGATTGCTTCGCTACGCTCGCAATGACAGGCGGGCGCTATTTCCCTCGTCCTTCCACGATGATTTTCAGGGTGTAGAGGAGCACCCGAAAATCCATGGCCAGGCTCATGTTTTCGATGTAGAGAATGTCGAATTTGAGGCGCTCTACCATCTGGGCCACGGTCTCGGCGTAGCCGTACTTTACCTGGCCCAGCGAGGTGAGGCCGGGCCGCACGCGGTGCAGGTGGCGGTAGTGCGGCGCAATTTTCACAATCTGGTCGATGAAGTACTGCCGCTCGGGCCGGGGGCCGACCAGGCTCATATCACCCTTCAGCACGTTCCAGAACTGCGGCAGTTCGTCGAGGCGAACCTTGCGCATGAAGCGGCCCCAGGGGGTGATGCGCGGGTCGTGGTCGGAGCTGAGGGCCGGGCCGCTTTTCTCGGCGTCGACGTACATCGAGCGGAACTTGATGATGCGGAAGGGCTGGCCGTTTTTGCCGATGCGCACCTGCCGGTAGAACACCGGGCCGGGCGAAGAAAGCTTCACCATGACGGCCGTGAAGGCATACACCCAGCAGGCCAGCAGCAAGAACAAGCCCGAGCCCACCACGTCGATAACGCGCTTGAGCATGACCTGCCACACGGGCAGCAAATCCTGCTTGATTTCGATGAGCGGGGTGCCAAACAGGTGGTTCACCTTCACCGAGCCCAGCAGCATTTGGTAGAGGTCGGGCAGGATGCTCACGCGGGCGGGAGTGCCCTCCAGCAAGGTCAGAATGTCCTGTATGAGGCGGTGCTCGCTTGGCTCGATGGCGATGACAATCTGCTCAATCTTGTTGGCCCGCACAATGGCCGGCAGGCGCGTGTAGTTGCCGCGGGCGGGCAGCGCAGCGGCCAGCTGGGGGTCCACAGTGTCGCCCACTGGGGCGAAACCCACCAGCCGCAAGCCCAGATTCCGGCTGGTGCGGTTGAGCTCGTTGAACGTACTCATTGCCAGCTCGTTCGAACCAACCAGCAACGTCGGAAACGAGATTTTGCCTCTTCTGATTTGGCGCTGCACGCTGCTCACGGCCCAGGTTCGCAAGATGCCCGTAATTAGGAAATGCAGTAAGTAATAGGCCGTGAAGGTTTTGTAGTAGGCCCGGTAGTTGACCACGCCTTCGTCGTCGAGGAGCAAGGTGAAAAAGATGACGACGGCACCGAGCACCGACACCCGTGCCAGGCGCAGAATTTCGGCCAGCCGGGACTTGCGGAAAATGTCCCGGTACTCGCCCACGAGGGCGTAGAGCACCGTCCAGAATACGGCAATGAACATGGCCGAGCCGGTGAGGTCAAACAGCGCGCCCTCGGTAAACCGGTAGCCCGTCAGTTCGTTGAGCAAGTATTTGCGGACGAGGTAGAAGCACATCCACGCCACCAGGGCCGCGCCGAAATCGGCGGCCACGAGCTTGAAGTATTGAAACCGGCGGTTGAGCTGCAAAACGGGGGACGGGGTAGTATTTTCGCGGCCTGTGGGTGGAGCCGTCGCCTGGCAAAGGTAGAACCGATGCGCAGTTGTCGGGCTTGTGTGGCTCCGCATCCTCCCGTTGCGGCATCGGTTCTCCGTTTAGCTTTTTCGTTAATTTAACCTTCCCTCGTCATCACACCGCTCCAAGACACTTACCGCCACCAAGGCCAACGCCGCGCTTTGGTGCGCGAGCTGCGCCAGCGCGGCATTCGTGACGAACGGGTGCTGGCCGCGTTGGGGGCCGTGCCGCGTCATCTGTTTTTCGAGCCGGCTTTCGAAGCCCACGCCTACCAGGACAAAGCCTTTCCCATTGGCGAGGGCCAAACCATTTCGCAGCCTTACACGGTGGCCTACCAAACCCAGCTGCTGGGCGTGCAGCCCACCGACCGGGTGCTGGAAGTGGGCACGGGCTCGGGCTACCAGTGCGCCGTGCTCCTGCACCTCACCCCGCACGTCGACAGCATCGAGTTCAACGAAGTGCTGTTTGCGCGCACCCGGCTGTTTTTGGCCGCGCTGGGTGCCGGCGGGGCCGCCCTGCACTGCGGCGACGGCTCGTTGGGGTTGCCCGCAAGGGCGCCGTTTGACGGCATTTTGGTGACGGCCGGGGCGCCGGGACTGCCGCCGGCGCTGCTGCGGCAGTTGCGCGTGGGCGGCCGGCTGGTAATTCCGGTGGGCGACAACGCCACTCAGCGCATGGTGCGCGTGACTCGAGAAGGGCCCGAATCCTTCATCCGCGAAGAGTTTGAGGCGTTCCGTTTCGTGCCTTTGTTGGGGGCCAGCGGCTGGCGCTCCTGAATATATTGGGCCTTGGAAGTAGAACGGGAGCCGAGGCAAGCGTAACTTGCTCACCTTGCTGGCTTAGAAGCACCCCCTCTCGAGGTTTTGAGCCAGCCGGTGCAGCCTTTACCCCCACTTCCCCTCTTTACGCCCTCACCCCATTCTATGACAAAACTGCTACACGTTGCCCGGCGCTTGATGCTCGGGCTGGGACTATTGGCGGCAGGCCAAGCCGCCGCGCAAACCCCTGAAGGCATCAGCCGGAGCTACCCCGAGCACCGCACGGGCCTGCGGTGTGCGTTCGACAGCGTCCAGCAGGCGGCTTTTGCCCAGCAGCCGGGCGCGGCCCTGGCTTACAAAACGTTTCTGCGGCAGGTAGCGCAGATGAGCCCCGCCGCGCTGGCCCGCCTGCAAGCGGCCCCCGACGTCACCGTGCCGGTCGTGATGCACATCATTCACACCGGCGGCGCCAACAACATCTCCGACGCGCAGGTGAACGACGCCATCCGCGTCATCAACGAGGACTTCAGCAAAACCAACGCGGACAGCGCCGACGTCATTCCCTTCTTCTTGCCGCGGGTGGCCAACGTGGGCTTCAAAATGAAGCTGGCCAAGATTGACCCCAACGGGAATTGCACCACGGGCATCACCCGCACCTATTCTACGCTGACGTCAGTGGGCGACAACCAAGTAAAAGGTCTCATTCTTTGGGACCAGAGCAAATACCTGAATGTGTGGATTTGCACGGCCGCCAACGGGGCGGGCGGCTACGCCTACTTGCCCTGCACGGGCGGGGGACTCGACGGCATTGTGATTCGCAACGCCCAGTTCGGCAGCATCGGCACTTCGGGCGGCAGCAATTTTGCGGTGCGCTCGTTGACGCACGAAATCGGCCACTACCTTGGCCTGCCCCACACCTGGGGCGGCAGCAACACTCCCGGGCTGGCCTCGAACTGCGGCCTCGACGACGGCATTGCCGACACCCCCAACACCACCGGCAACTCCAACGGGTGCAACCTGGCGTTTTCGCCCTGCACCGACCCCACCACCGGCCTGCCCGTGCTGGCCAACACCCAGAACTACATGGACTACGCGCCCTGCTCGCGCATGTTCACGCTGGGCCAGCGCGCGGTGATGCGCGCCTCGCTGCAGCTCAGCTGCCGCCAGCGCCTCACCAGCGCGGCCAACCTGCTGGCCACCGGCACCAACGACGGCTATACCGGCGGGCCTTGTGCGCCGGTGGTGGCTTTCCGCCCGTCGGCCTCGGTGGTGTGCCAGGGCGCGGCCGTCACGTTCACCGACTATTCCTACAACACCAACCTGCTCGCACCCGGCACTACCTATGCCTGGCAGTTTCCGGGGGCCACGCCCGCCACTTCCACCCTGCGCAACCCGACGGTGACTTACCCAACGGGCGGCGTGTACAACGTCACGCTCACCATCAGCGGGCCCAATGGGCCTGGCTCTAGCACCAGCACCGGGCTGATGCAGGTGGTGGGCGGCAGCGCGGGCCTGACCGGGCTGGTAGCCGAGTCGTTTGAAAACGCCAGCTTCCCCAACAATTTTGCAACTCCGGACCTGCGCAACTGGTCGTCGACGGCCACGTCCACTTCCGGCGCCGCCCGGTGGATGCGCCTGACCAATTCGCCGGGCGGGCTGGCCGTGAGCGACGGCTCCGCTTGCCTGGTCGTGCGCAATTCGCTCATTCCGGCCGGCACGCAGACGCGCCTGACCTCCCCCAACATCAACCTGAGCGGCTACACCGCCGCCAATCCGCCCGTGCTGTCCTTCGACCGGGCGTACGCCCTGCGCCCGATGGCGGCGAACGACAACCTGAGCGTGCAGTACAGCACCGACTGCGGCCAAACCTGGGTCACCCAGCGCACGATTTTGGCGGCGGAGCTCAACACCCGCGACACCCTGCGCGTGTACGGCTACACACCCACAACGCCCTCGGAGTGGAAAAGCCTGCGGGTCGACATTCCGGCCAGCTACCTGGGTGGTCAGTTTCAGGTGCGGTTGCAGGTGGTGAGCAATGGCGGCAACAATTTCTACCTCGACCGCCTTGCCGTAGGACCGGCCACGGCCCTGGCCTCCCGCACCAGCGCCAACGCAGCAGGTGCACTGCGCGTCTTCCCCAACCCGCTCACGGCCGAAACCGTGGTGGAATTTGGCCTGCCCGTGGCGGGCCCGGTTGAACTCCGTTTGCTCGATTTGTTGGGGCGCGAGGTACAGCCCGTTGCCCGTGCGGCGGGCCGGGTGGGCCGGCAAACCCTGCCGCTGCTCAACGCAGCTAGCCGCCCGGCTTCGGGCATCTATTTGGCCGAATTGCGCACCGCCACCACGCGCTCCACCAGCAAAGTGGTGATTCCTTAAGGGTCGGCCCTCGCCACCGCGGCTCGTTTGCTTACTTTTTAATAAATTTGACAGCGGCGCATTGAACCCGTAACCACCTGATTACCTTCTTCTGATTCCGCGTATCCCCTCTCACTCCACTTGTTTGTCGCTCATGTTGAAAAAACTTTACCCCTCGGTGCTGACTGCGGCCCTGGTCTTTGCCGGCTACGGAGCCACGGCCCAGAGCCTGCCCACCACCAAAAGCCCCAACTGGTGCGGCACCACGGCCGCCCAAGAGAAGTATTTTGCCGAGAACCCCGGCGCCCGTGCCGCCGAAAAAGCTCTCTACGAGCGGCTGGTGGCCATGGCGGCGCAGCAGAAGCAGGGCAACGCCAAAACCACCGTGGCCGACGTGACCATTCCGGTGGTGGTGCACGTGCTGCACTCGGGCGGCCCTGACAATATCAGCGACCGGCAGATTAACAGCGCGCTGGACCTGCTCAACCAGGATTACCAGAAGCGCAATGCCGACGCGGCCAACACCATCCCGCTGTTTCAGCCCATTGCGGCCAACGTGGGCTTCCAGTTCCGCCTGGCGAAAATTGACCCCAACGGCAACTGCACCACCGGCATCACGCGGCACTACGTGCCCAACCTGATTAACGACGACCAGAGCGGCGCCGTGCAGGCCGTGTCGAACTGGGACCGGACCCGCTACATGAACATCTGGGTGGTGGGCAGCATTGGGGCGGCTGCCGGCGGCAACGTTACGGTGGGCTACGTCTCGCCGGGTGGCCCCACCACGGCCAACACCCGTGACGGTTTCACGGTGCGAGGCGACTACTTTGGCGACATGGGCACCAGCAACCAAAGCCGCTCGGAGCTGCGCGCCGGCACCCACGAAATTGGCCACTACTTTGGCCTGCGCCACCCCTGGGGCCCCACCAACAACCCCGGCACCGGCACCTGCGGCGATGACATGGTTGGTGACACCCCGCTCACCGATGGCACCTTCAGCTGCAACCTGGCTTACGCGCCTTGCGGCCCCATCGCCAACGTGCAGAATTTCATGGACTACGCCAGCTGCGCCACCATGTTTACGGAAGGCCAGAAAACGCTGATGCGCAACTTCCTGACCACTATCCGCACCAGCCTGACTACCTCGTCCAACCTGGTGGCCACCGGCACCAACGACGGCTACGTAGCCCCCAACTGTGCTCCCATTGCGTCGTTTGCCGTGGCTCCGGGCACCAGCGCCAACGTCTGCATCAACACGCCGGTGACCTTGCGCGACTTCTCGTCGAACTACACCACCGCCGGCGGCCAGCTCACCTACGCCTGGTCCTTCCCCGGCGGCAACCCCTCCACGGCCACGGGCCAGACCGTGAGCGTGAGCTACCCCACGGCCGGTTTTTACTCCGTGACCGAAACCGTGAGCAACAGCGCGGGCACCAGCGCGCCGGTCACCGTCACCAACCTGATTCGCGTGGAAGGCCCCACGGGCGGCGAAACGGCTCCTTTTGCCCAGTCGTTTGAGGATGCCTCCTTTCCGAACATTTTTACGGCCCCCACTCTGCGCAACTACGAGATTTCGGGCGAAACCAGCACCGGCACTCCCGCCAATTACCGCTGGGCGCGACAGACGGCATTCCCCGCCGCAGACGGCAGCGCTTACATTTTCGTGAACAACCGCGTATTCCCGACCGGGGCAGTCAGCACCCTCATCACCCCCAACATCAACCTGAGCAGCGTGCCTACGCCCGCAGTCCTGACCTTCTCGCGCGCTTATGCGCTGCGCACAGCCGCCAGCAACGACCAACTGCGCGTGTCGTTCAGTAGCGACTGCGGCGTGAACTGGTCGTCCCCCACCGTGTTCGACGTGACGGCCCTCACCACCCGCGGCCTGACGCCCATTGACGGCTTCGTACCTGGCAACACCTCTGATTGGCAGACCCTAAGCGTGCCCATCCCGGCGCAGTTCCAGGGCAGTGGCTTGTTTAAGGTGCGCCTGCAAATGGTGAACGGCAGCGCTCAGGGCAATAACTTCTTCCTGGACAACCTCCGCATCTCGGGCCCCTTGGCCACCAAGGCCGACGCCCTGGCCAGCCGCGGCATCAGCGTGTACCCCAACCCCCACACCAAGGAAACCGCCGTGCACCTCAACCTAACGGCTGCGACCCAAGTGCAAGTGAGCCTCACCGACCTGGTGGGCCGCACGGTGCTCACGCTGCCCGCAAAAACTTACGGCGTAGGCCAGCAGAAAGTGGAGCTGCAGCAGGCCGGCCGCTCGTTGCAAGCCGGCATTTACGTGGTGCGCATTGCCCTCAACGGCGAGTTCTACAGCACCAAGCTGACGGTAGAATAGATGCTGCCAACGGCTTAGCTGATTGCAAGAAAAGCCCCGTCCGGAAATGGACGGGGCTTTTTTAATAGTCGCCCCGCTGGGCCACGCCGTACCTTTGCCCGGCCTTCCGAACCCCAACCGCTTAGTTAAGAAAGATGCGTAAGCAAAAACCCGTCGCCGACTCGTTTGTCATCATGACCGAACTGGTGCTTCCCAACGACACCAACACCCTCAACAACCTCATGGGGGGCCGCATGATGCACCTGATGGACATTGCCGCCGCCATTTCGGCCCAGAAGCACTCCAACCGCATTGTGGTCACGGCTTCGGTCGACAACGTGTCGTTCCGCGACAGCATCCGGCTGGGCAACGTGGTGACGCTGCAGGCGCAGGTAACGCGGGCGTTCAGCTCCAGCATGGAGGTGCACATTGACGTGTGGGCTGAGGACATTCCGAGCGGGACCAAGATGAAGACCAATGAGGCCTTTTTCACCTTCGTGGCCGTCGACCAGGCCGGCCGGCCCATCGACGTGCCCGAGGCCCTGCCCGAAACCGACGAAGAAATCCGGCTGTACGACGGCGCCCTCCGCCGCCGGCAGTTGCGCTTGGTATTGGCGGGCCGCATGAAGCCGGCAGAAGCCGCGGAATTGAAGGCGCTGTTTGCGATAGAATAAGCGGCTGAGTTACTATTTTTTGCTGGGTAAACTGTTTTTTCTTGATTGCCATGTCTGCTGAAAAACTCGCCTTTCTGCAAAATTTCTATACCGACGTGACGCTGTACGTGCCGGCTGAGCCCGAACCGGCCGCAGCAGTCCCCCCCGCTCCCGCCCCGCAGGCCAAGGCTTCCGTTCCGACGCCGGCTCCCGTTGCGGCAGTTCCTTCGGTGGCAGCCGCAGCCGTGTCCGACCGCTCGGCGGCCTTCTCGCAGCCTTCCCGGAGCTACAGCAAGCCATCGGCCGGCCTTGAACGACTGGCCAGCGGCTACGTGCCGCCCCTGGCCCCCGCCGAGAAAGCGGACTTGCCCAGCCTGCCGCCTGCCCAAACGGCCCCGGCGCCACGCGTGGCTGCCCCGGCGGCTCCGGTGCCGCCGGCAGTACCTTCGCCAGTTCCCGCTGTGCCGCCCGCCATGCTCACGCCGTTTTCTACCCTCGGCGATAATGCGCAGGGCGTCATTCTGTTGTTTCGGGTGCCGCAGGAGCAGTTTTTAAAGCTGCATCGCAACGTGTTTCTGAACAAGATGCTGCAGGCGCTGGACCTGGTAATGGCCGATGTGGTGCTGGTGAACGTGGAATCAGAGTTGCCGGTGGCCTTAGCCAATTTGCGCAACAAGATGGCGGCCACGCACATCATCGCCTTCGGCAAAAACCTGCTGGACACCACCATTCGCAATACTCAGATTTACGAGCCGGTGCAGTTTCCTTCGCTGGGGCTCTCCTACTTGTCGTCGGCCACGGTGGACTTGGTGGAGTACGATGTCAGCCTGAAAAAACGACTGTGGCCGGGTTTGCAGCGCATGTTTGGGAAGGCGTAGGAAGCCAGGAAAAAGTAACCTGGCATCAGCTGCTTGTCCTGCTGCGCCCTGGTTAACTACTAGAGCGATGTCTCTTGCCGGTCCAACTCCCTAGGCGTCCGACCGGTTGTCGGTCAACGGCCGTTGGAATATCGGCTTTGCGGCAACTGGTCGGACGCTTAGGGCGTCGGACCGGGCGGAGCCGACTTCTTCCACAGTTTCGATAACAAAAAAGGCCCCGTTGCAAGCAGCGGGGCCTTTTTTTATGATTCCAGCAAAGTACTATTGCGTTTTCAGCACCTCGGCCAGCTTGGCGGCCAGAGCATCACCGCGCAGGTTGCGGGCAATGATGTTGCCCTTGGGGTCAATCAGGAACGATTGCGGGATGGATTTCACGTTGTAGGCCGCACCGCCTACGCTGCTCCAGCCGGCCAGGTCGGAAACGTGGTGCCAGGTGAGCTTATCGGCTTCGATGGCTTTGAGCCATTTGCCTTTGTCCTGGTCCAGCGACACCGAATAGATGGTGAAGCCTTTGTCCTTAAATTGGTTGTAGGCTTTTACCACGTTGGGATTCTCCTGGCGGCAGGGACCGCACCAGCTGGCCCAGAAATCGAGCAGCACGTACTTGCCGCGCAGGCTGCTCAGCGCCAGCTTGCCGCCTTCGGGCGTGGCCAGGTCGATTTCGGGAGCTTTGGCGCCGTTGGCCGTGGCGCGCAACGGTTCGAGGCGGGCCGTGAGCTCTTTGGTGAACGGCGAGTTGGGGTTGGCTTTGCGTTGAACGGTGGCCACGGAATCCGCAAACTGAAACTCTTCCTCAGGGTTCAGGAAAGCGCCGACGGCAAAGCCCCCTACCACGGTCGTGGCGTTGCGCCGAATCAGGGACTTCACCTTGGCGTTGTTGCTGCCCTGGATGGCGTAGAACTCCTTCTCTATGGCCTTCATCTCGTCGGTTTTACCGGCTTGGCCCGCGGCGTTGTAGCGCTTGCCGATGGCTTCCATCTGGCCCTTGCTGCCGTTCATTACCTGGGTAAGCTGGCGCAGCACTTCCGCGTCTTTGCTGCCCTTCACGCTGTAGGTGGTGGGCAGGCTTTGGGCGTCGCCATTCAATTCGACGTGCGTCTTGTTGTCGAGCAGCAACAGCACCTGGTTGGCTTCGTCCACCTTCAGTTGAAAGATGCCCGGCGTGGCCGAAAGCCCTTTGAGGGTAAACTTGCCGGAGCCGTCGGTTTTGGTCTGGGCTTTCTCCACAAACTGGTTGGAGGTCAGCTCGGACAGGTGCAGCACGGTGCCGGCCGGGGCGTTTTTCAGCTGGCCCGAAATTTCGTAGCCGTCCGCGGCGGAGGCGTTTTGGCAAGCATTGGCCATGCCCAACACCGTGGCAGCCAGGAAGACAGGTTTTATCATAGGGAGGAGCATACGCGTAAGCTTGTGCATGAAACAGCCAACGCCTGGCTGGTGGTTTATTGTTCCGTGGTCGGCGGCGGGTGGGCCGCGCAGTCACCCTGCGGCCGGGGACTACCCTTCCAGGGCCGCGCGCAGCAATTGATTGGCCAGTTTGGGGTCGGCTTTGCCGCCGGTTAGCTTCATCAGCTCGCCCATAAACATGCCGGTGAGCGACTTTTTGCCCGCCCGGTACTCGGCTACCTTTGCGGGGTTGCCGTCCACTACTTGCTGCACCAAGCTCGCTAGCTCGCCGGTATCGGCCTGCGTAAGCAGCCCGAGGCTTTCGGCGGCGCCGGTGGCGTTGGCGGTGGGGTGCTCCAGCAGGTGCGGGAAGAGCTGCTTGCTGGCCACCGAGTAGTTTATCTTGCCCGCGTCAATCAACTCGATGATGCCGGCCAGCTGGGCGGGGTCGAGCGGGAAGTCGGCCATGGTGAGGGCGCGCTCGTTGAGGTAGGATTTCACGGGGCCCATCACCCAGTTGGCGGCGGCTTTGGCGTTGGGCGTGAGGCGGGCCAACTCGTCGAAGTACAGGGCCACTTCCTTCTGGTCAATCAACACCGAGGCGTCGTAGTCGGACAGGCCCAGCTCGCCGGTGAAGCGCGAATAGAGCTGCTGCGGCAAGGCCGGCAGCTCGGCGGCCACGCGATGCAGCCACTCGTCGGAAATCACCAGCGGCGGCAGGTCGGGCTCGGGGAAATAGCGGTAGTCGTTCAGGGTTTCCTTGCTGCGCTGGCCGTTGGTGGTGCCGCTGGCCGCGTCGAAACCCCGGGTTTCGCTGTCCACTTCCTCGCCGGCTTCGATGATGGAAATCTGACGCTCGATTTCGTGGGCAATGGCGCGCTGCACGTTGCGGAAGGAGTTCATGTTCTTCACTTCCACCTTCATGCCGAACTTGTCGGCGCCTTTCAGCATCACCGAAATGTTGGCGTCGCAGCGCAGGGAGCCTTCTTCCATGTTGCCGTCGCAGATGCCGAGGTACTCCACCAGCTTTTTGATTTCGGCGAGGTAGGCGTAGGCTTCTTCGCCGGTGCGGATGTCGGGCTCGCTCACAATCTCAATGAGCGGCACGCCGGCGCGGTTCAGGTCCACGAGGGTTTCGGTTTCGCCGGCCAAGTGCATGCTCTTGCCCGCGTCCTCCTCCATGTGAATGCGCGTAACGCCGATGCTCTTGGTGTTGCCGTCGGGCAGGCGCACGTCCACGTGCCCGTCGTAGCAGATGGGCGTTTTGTCCTGCGTAATCTGGTAGCCCTTGGGCAGGTCGGGGTAAAAGTAATTTTTGCGCGCAAACAGGTTGTCGCGCCGAATCTGGCAGTTGGTGGCCAAGCCCATTTTCATGGCAAATTCCACGGCCGTGCGGTTCACCTTGGGCAAGGTGCCGGGGTGGCCAAGCGTGATAACCGAGAGGTTGGTATTGGGGGCAACGCCGTATTCGTTTTCGTCCGACGAGTACATCTTGCTGTGCGTGAGCAGCTGGGCGTGTACTTCGAGGCCGATGACCGGCTGGTATTTGGCAAGGGTGGCTTCGTCCATGGCACAGGTAAGCGGGGCAATAAAAGCTATTCGCCCTTAAAGGTAACGGGTTCGGGCGAGGTGCCCGAAACGTGCGCCGAGTGCACGCACCGCCAAGCTCTTTTTACCGCCACTGTTGTTGCCTGAATGCTCTATAGCCCTGGTTGGGTCGGTAGGCGTCCCGGGGAGGCACCTGCACGGTGTAGTAAACTGGTACCGTGATGAAGCTGGCCATGGTCTGCCCGTCGCGGCGCCCCGGCACAAAGGAGCGTTGGAGCTTGGTCACGGCTCGTAGCGCGGCGGCGTTGAGATACCGCGCCGTGGAGGCCACCACGCGGGCGTTGGTTACGCGGCCGTCCGCGGCCACCGCCAATTCCACGTCAACCTGCCGCTGCGTGCTATACATAAGGCTTCTTATGTTATCAATTTCGCGGCGCATGGCATTCTGCTCAGCCGAGGTGAGGCGCACGGCCCTTTTCAGCTCTTTGAGCAGCTGCTCCTCGCCGCCGGGGTACAACGGCAGTTGCTCATAGGCAAAATACGGCACCGGCGCCCCGTTGGGGCCGTAGCATTTGCCCACGCCGCAAAGGCCTTTTTCGTAACGCTCCTGGCGCTTCACCACGCCATTGGGGTAGTAGGTCAGCAGGTCGCCCTGGCGCACGCCGTTCAGGTATTCTTCTTTGGTGCACAGCTGGCCGTCCTCGTACCACGTGGTGAGGGTGCCGTGAATGAGGTGGCGGTACACGTTGCCGTACGGCACGTACTGCCGAAGCTTGCCCGATGGATAGTACACCCGCGCCACCCCGCTCAGGCTGTCGCGGAAGGTAATTTCGGAACAAAAAGCCGTGCTGTCGCTGGAACTGGAAACCCGAAAGTCAGCAGTAAAAAAAGTCGCGGGCGGCGCAACGGGCGTAGCCTGTGGCGCCTGGGCGCGGCTCGCCAAGGAACCTGCCAACAACAGCCCCATGCAGAATAACCGTGTTTTCATGGCAATCAGTAGCGTGTGCTTTGGTAAAACTTGGGGCGGCACCCACCGGCTTTGTACCGGCTAAGTTAGTCGTTCATCACCGGTACATACGTGTCCATGAACGCGGCCGATGTGCGATTGTAGGCTTCGTTGAATTTTTGGTTCTGGGTGTTGTAGGTGCCGATGTGGCCGTTGATGGTTTGGGCGTCTACTTTGGTGAGGCGGTCCTTCTGCTTCATCAGCTCGGCCACCTGCACAAACTGGTTGGCGCACATCACCACGTACAGGTTGGCCAGGTCGCGCGCGGCGTTGCGGTAGGCCACGTCTTTGCCCCGGAAAGCGGGCACGGCCGACAGCTCGGTGGCCGACTTTTCGGCCTCGGCGGCCAGCGTCACGCGAGCGGCATCAAAAGCGGCCGCGTCCTGGGCGTTGAGCGCATCGGTGAGTTTGGCGCTGGCTTTCTGCACTCGGAAATACGGAAGAAAAACCTGGTGCTGATACTTGTTCACCACCGTTACCTGGCGGGTGTATTCGTCCAGCTTGGTGGTTTCGCGGTTGGGCTCGATGCTCATGCCGAACTGCCGGGCAAACCGGCGCTGGGAGGCGTTCATGCTGTCGTTTACCACGGCCAGCTTTTGCTCGGCCACTTCCTGGGCGGCGAAGTAGCGCTCCATGGCCTCGAAGCTCTGGGTGCGGGTGGCGGCCAGTGCGTTCACCTGCTTATAGTCGGCCGAGTACACCTCCAGCATGGTCTTGAAGGCAGTCAGCGCCGAACTGCGCAGGTCGGCGTTGCCTTTGTAAGCGGGCATGCGCTGAATCTTGGCCACGGCCACCTTGTTCTGCTCCACCACTTCAAGCCGACGCGACTCAATCTTGCGGTCGTTTTCGCTGTGCGCGGCCTTGCTGATGTAGCGCAGGTTTTTCTTGAGCAATTCGGTTTGCTCGTTGACGATGGCGTTGTTGTAGGATGCCGGGTCCTCGAAGGTTTGGGCGGCGGCTGGGAAACCTGCGGTCGCGAGCAAACAGCCGAAGGCCAATTGGGTAAAAAAGCACATACGCAAAAGGTATTGAAAATGAGGGCAAATCAGCACACAACAAAGGTGCCCTCCTCTCCCCTATTTTTCACCTTCGCAGGCCAACAATTTTACTTGTCAACGAGCCCGGACGGAATGCCTACTGGCGCCTTGCCCGGCATGTACGGCGCGTTACTGCGTCGCTGGCGCCGAAGGGTGGCGCGCTCGGGCTTAAGGCAAGGCACTGGCCCGGATGAGGTCGGGGTAATCGGTAATGAGGCCGTCGACCTGCTGCAACAGCAGTTGCCGCGCGTCAGCCACGGCGTTCACCGTCCACGGAATTACCAGCATTTGTTTTTGGTGGCAGGCCTGCACCACGTCCTCCGTCACCAGCTTGTAGGCAGGGCTGTAAATGGAAGGCGTGAAGCCCAGCCGCGCCAGGTTCTTCTCCACGCCGTCCAAATTCTCCACCAGTAGTGCCGTGCGCATCGCGGGCTGCAAGCGGTGCACCACTTGCAGCGTGCGCGGGTCGAAGGACTGCACCGTCACTCGGTCCTGAATTCCCTTGGCCTTGACAACGGCCAGCAACAGTTGCACAAACTCCTCCGGCGCGGGGTGATTAATCCCATCACCGACGGGTGTGCTTTTCGTTTCGATGTTGTAAAACGGCGCGGGGCGCTGCTTGCGCCGGGCATAGGCTTCGGCCGAGTCGATTACTTCGGCGAGCAGTGGCTTGTAAGCCGCCAGCTTCTGCTGCCTCGGAAATTTGGCGTTGCCGCGGCTGCCCACGTCGTAGCGCCGAATTTCGGCGTAGGGCATGGCATAGAGCCGAAGCGTTTTCTGCTCATCCTTGGTAATGGGCTGGCCGTCGGGGCGAACCACAAAGTCGGCGTTCATCGCGGGGTCGTGCGAAAGCAGCACCTGCTTGTCTTGGCTGATGGCGAGGTCCATTTCCAGGGTGGTCACGCCCAGGTCCAGCGCGCGGCGCATGGCGGGAATGGTGTTCTCCGGCATCAGCCCCCGGCAGCCGCGGTGGCCCTGAATGTCGAGCAGGCGCTGTTGGGCCGTGGCCGGGCTCCCGGGCATCAGCAGCGCCAGGCTCAGGAGCAGCAGGTAGTTTTTCATAGCGACGAGTTATTCAGGATAATGCTTGAATGAGGACGCCAGTTCTCAAATTGGGCTTGCGTCGGTGCTCCTTCGGTAGCCACTGGAAGTAACGCCAGCGCCTTCGGAACGGAGTCGACAAGCTAGAACGAGTACCCCGAAATTTCATTTCGGCCCGCCAGAACGACGGACGTTCCACCGGGCCGAAATGAAATTTCGGGGTACTCGTTCTACCGGACCTAATCGATAATCGGAACCCTCGATGGGCAGCTTCAGACCACAAGGGTCTCGCTGTACACTTTCCCGAAACGGTCGGTGGCTTCGATGCGAATTTCCTTAGCGTTGGCAGACGGGCGGGCAAAAAACAGGTGGTCGGTGAGGGTGGGGTCCACCCATTTGTGCTTGGCGGGCAGCTGCGCGCCGGCCTGCAGCTGCACGGCCATGGGGTCGAGCCCGACTTGCTGCTGCATTTCGCCCTGGCGCACGCCGTTTTCAAACCAGGTCACTTTCCACTGCGGGTCCCAGTTCCACACGTTGGCCACCACATCGTCGGGGCGCTCCGCCACGCTGCCTTTGGGGTACGAGCGGAGCTGGTGCTCCCGCGGATGGCCCACCGACTTGTAGTACCACTGCAGGTTGCCGCCGCTCACCTCGTACACGCCGTAGCCGCTGGGCGTGCCGTCGGTGCAGATGGGGCCCGTCCACCAGGCGCCGCACACGGCGCCGTGGGTGTGCTCAATGGTGTTTTCGTGGAAAATCTTTTCGCACACGTGCGTGTGGCCCGACATGATGTGGGCCGTGTACGGCTTAAGCAGGCGGTACAATTCGGCCCGGTTCGACACGACGCCTCCCAGCGCTTCGTCTTTGAGCTTGTTGCGGCGCTGGTCGCCGCTGTTCACCGGAATGTGCAGGGCCACCACCACGGTGGTGCCCGGTTTCACGTAGCTCAGGTCCTGCTCCAGCCACTGCAGCTGCTTTTCGGGAAGGTAGCCGATGTACTTCTTGGGCGGGCCGATGAAGAAAACGTCATCCAACACCACGTAATGCACCTCGCCGCGGTTGAAGGAATAATACGTGGGACCAAACAGGCTTTTAAACGTCTGGGCCGAGCCCTCGTCGGACCGCGCCGTGATGTTCAGGTCGTGGTTGCCAATGACCTGAAAAAACGGTATGCCGCTGATTTCAACGGCCTTTTTGTAGTCTTCGAACAGCTCAAACTTGTCCCACACCAAGTCGCCGCAGCCAATGCCAAACGTGTTTTGGTCGTACTGCGCCGCCAGCTTTTTCAGGTCCGGCGCCGAGCTGGTGAGCAGCTCCTGGCAGTCCTTTTTGTTAATCATTTGCGGGTCGGCCCACACCACGAAGGTGTGCTTGGTGTCGTCGCCGGTCAGCTTTTGCAGGGCGAAATCGGCCGTCATTTTCTCGCTACCCGGCTTGATGGGCTGGTAGAATTGGGCCACGCCTTTCTCGTGCGGAAACGCATGGCCGCGCGGAATGGAAATGTACACGAACTCGGCAGTGGCGTTGCTTTCCAGCGTGTATTTGCCGGTTTTGTCGGTCAGTACCACGTTGTAGCCGTCGGTTACGGCGACGCCGGCCAGGCCGGTGCCGTTCTGGTGCACCTTGCCCCGAATGGTGAGGGGCGCCAGGCTGAGTTTCTGGCCAACGGGAGCGGGTGCCTGCGTCTCTTCGGCCGCAAGCGCGGCCGGGGCAAAGGGAAGGCTGAGGCCGGCCCCAACGAGGCCGAGGCTTTGAAGGAATTTTCTGCGGAACATGGGAAGGTGTGGTTGTAGCGTGGCCTCTGCGAGTCCGCGCTGGGGCGAGCTAGTGTGCAGTTCTGGCGGGCGCGGACTCGCAGAGGCCACGCTACGGGTTTAGTTTTCGTAGATGGCGATGTCATCGAGACCCAGGCGGCCGTTGAGCACGGCGGGCGGGCTGCTCACGCCCAGGCCCAGCTTGTTGACGCGGAAGCGCACCGGGCCGCTGAGGTTCATCAGGAAAGTGATGGAGCGCTGCCAGTTGCCGGCATCGGTCACCACGGGCCCGGTTTGCGTCCAGGTGCGGCCCTGGTCCTGCGAGTATTCCAGCTTCCAGGAGCTAGCCGCGTCGGTGTAGTAGGCGCCGTAGATGAGGGTGACTTTGGTGGCGCCGTTGGGCAGGTCGAACTTCATTTCGACCACGGCCGGCACCGTGAGGCCCTGCTGCATGCGGATGCCCTGCGCGCCCGTGTACCGGTCGCGCCCCGAGGTGTTGCCCAAAATGGACTGAAACAGCTTCCAGGGGCCGGTGCCGAAGGTGACGGTGTTGTCGGGCACGGCGGCGGTGTTCATGTCGTAGCTGCCTTTGGTGGCCGCCGGCACGGCTTCGAAGCTTTCCGGAAAGTTGCGGTAGATGGGGCCGCTGGGGTCCACGGCATCGGCCGCGGTGCGCAGCCAGAGCTGCGGCGCCGGGGCCTGCGCCGCGTCAATGGCGCCCACCGGAATGCCCACGAAGGTGGCGCTGGCCGGCAGGCGGCGGGTGGCAAAGGCCGCACTGGCTTCGGTGTGCAGGGTCATGCTTTTGCCCGCGCCGTCGGCCAGGGTTTTGTTGCCGGCGTAGGTATCGCCCGACACGGGCAGCGGCGTGATGCTGGCGCCGGTGATGCGCACCAGCGTGCCCTCGTAGGCGTCGAAATTGGCGAGCAGGGTTTCGATGTTGATGTCCCGGGCTTGCACGGGGTTGTTGCTGCTCACTTTGCGCACGCGGTCGGCCGTCACGCCTTCGATGCGGAGCGCGCCGGCGGTTTTCGCCAGCGTGGCCCCGGCGATGTCCACCACCACCGAGTCGCCCACGGCGGAGGTGGCGGCCCCATTCAACGGAATGATGATGCCGCGCACCACGCCCCGGCGCTTGTTCTGAATGACGAGGGTGTTGGAGCCGCCGGGTACGTTCGCCCCGCGGGCATCGGACACCACAATGCCCACCACCTGGCGCGCCCCGGAAAGCCGTTGGGCGTCCAGGACCACGCCCGCGCCCTGGTAGAGCCGGCGCAGGTCTTCGAGGGAGGCAATGGGGCTGGGCTGGCCGGCCGCGTAATCGGGGTTTTCCTCCAGGCAGCCGGTGCAGGCCAGCGCCCCAAGGAGCGTGAAGAGGCAGAGAAGAAGCTTGTGTTTCATGTTGATTATGATGGTGGTTTTAGGCAGCTCACCCGGCACCTCCCCCCTGACCCTCTCCAAAAAAGAGGGGGCACCGGACATGCTTGGGGGACAGGGAACAGGGAATAAGATGTACAAGCGGGTCCTTTCTTCCTTTTCCCCTATCCCTTCCCGAGCCGGTGCCGCCTCTTTTTTGGAGAGGAGGTCAGGGGGTGAGGTGGACGGCTGCGCTTTACTGGTTCGATTACGTTCTTACTGCTGCCACCACACCTTGGTGTTGAGGTCGTCAGGGCCCTGGTCGGCCACGGCGGCCTGGTAGTTCAGCTGGTTGAGGCTTTGCACGTAGAGCGGGTAATTGAGGCGGGCGGGCATCTGGCGGTTGTTCTTCAGGCCGGGGCCCAGGGGCAGCACCGGGTGGCCCGTGCGGCGGTACTCAAACCATTGCTGGAAATCGGTGAAAAACAGCGCGTAGTACTTCTGCAGGTGAATCTGGTCGAGCTTGGTGTCGAAGGTGCTGGTGGGCTCCCACTTCACGTCGGCGTTGGTGAGGAAGGCGGCCGGCACGGCGAAGCCCCACAGCGTGATGCCGTTGGTGGCGCCGGTTTCGTAGTAGGCCTTGGCGTCGCCCGAAATCCAGCCGCGCAGGGCGGCTTCGGCCAGCAAGAGCTGCACTTCGGGGTAGTTGAGGATGTTGCCGAGCAGGGGCTCGGTCATCAGCGCGGCCGGGTAGGTCGACTTTCCCACCGGAATCTGGTTGGGCAAGTAGCCGCTCGGAATGCCTTCGTAGGTGCCGTTGGAGAGCGTGGCCCACTTGGGCAGGCGCGGGTCGTTCCACTCCACCAGGTTGTTGATGAAAAACTCGCTCATGGAGCTAGACGAGACAAAGTCGGCCGTGCGGTAGGTTTGGAAGGGCGACTGGTACGGGGCCGTGCCCGTCCAGCGCATGATGGCCGACTCGGCGTTGTTGGCAATGAGCGGGTAGTTGGCGGCGTTGGTGTTCACCAGGTCGCGCAGCTTGGCTTGCGGGCTCAGACCGTTGGCCACGGCCTCGGTGCGGTTCGACACGCGCAGCAGCAGGCGCAGGTAGAGCGAGTTGCCAAACTTGCGCCATTTCAAGGCATTGCCCTGAAACAAGGGGTCGAGCTGGGCCTGGTCGGCGGTGAGGTTGACGTTGGTTTTCAGCAGCTCGTTGGCTTCTTCGAGCTTGGTGAACAAGTCGCGGTAAATGTCTTCCTGCCGGTCGAACTTGGGCTGCAACTGCCCGCTGCGGCCCTGAATGGCTTCCGAGTACGGCACGTCGCCAAACGTGTCCGTGAGCAAGGAAAACGTCCAGACCTCACAGATGCGCGCAATGCCCATGAAGGTGTTGCTTTTCACGGCCGTGGCGCTGGCGTACATGTCGCGGAAGTCGGTGAGCTGCGTGTACCAGCCGTTCCACATGTAGTCGGCCTCCGAAGGCTGGATGACGTAGCGGTGAAACTCGTCGTTGTCCTGGCGCGACACGTGCACCTGCATCAGCTCGTTGGTGATGCGGAAGGCGCGGTCCATGTTGCGCTTCACCAGGTCGGTAAGCGCGGGCCCGAGCAGCGTTTCGGGGATGACGTTGGGGTTTTGGTTGGGGTTGATGTTCATCTCCTCAAACCCCTGCGTGCAGGAGGGCGCGGTGGCGAGGCCAGCGGCGGCGAGGAGCAAGAGAAACAAGCGTTTCAGGTTTTTCATGATGAGATACTGTTATAAATCCGACCCGTCATGCTGAGCTTGTCGAAGCATCTCTACCGCACTATTAAAATTGGTTAGTTGCGCGGTAGAGATGCTTCGACAAGCTCAGCATGACGTTATTTTAAATTGTTCTTTTCTGGCCGCTCTAAATTCCCACCGTCAGGTTGATGCCCATGGTGCGGGTGCTCGGGAACTGGCCCAGCTCGAAGCCCAGGTCGATGGTGCCGTCGTTCAGGGTGCCGAACTCGGGGTCGAAGGCAGGCCAATTGGTGAAAATGAACAGGTCGCGGCCGTACACCCCAATGGAAGCCTGCGTGAGCTTGAGCTTGCCGAGCAGCGTGGCGGGCAGGGCGTAGTCGAGGCGCATTTCGCGCAGCTTGATGTAGTCGGTGCGGAAGAGGTTGGCCTCCACGTTGTCGCGGCCGTAGTGGGCCAGGTAGTAGTTCGGTATGTTCTCGGCCACCACGTCGTTGGGCCGGAAGGTGCCGTCGGCGTTGCGAATCACGCCGTTGCCGACGATGCCGTTGTAGCGGCCGGGCAGCGTGTTTTTGCTTTTGCCTTGCTCGGCCAGCACGGCGTGCGTCAGCGAAAAAGCCTTGGCCCCGAATTGCCCGTCAAACAACACGTTCAGGCGCAGCTGCTTGTAGCTGAATTCGGTGCCGGCGCTGGCTTTCCACTGCGGCAGGGCGTTGCCCAGGTACTTGATTTCGGTGCCCAGCACGGGGTAGCCGTTCTGGTAGAGAATCTGGCCGTCGGGGGCCCGCTCGTAGCCGCGCCCGTAGATGGCGCCCATGCTGCCGCCGGGCCGGGCTTCCACTGAGCCCCGGCCGCCGGGGCCGCGCTGCAGCTGGTAGGTCAGCAGGCTGTCGGCCAGCTCCACCACTTGGTTACGGTTGGCCGTGAAGGTGCCGAGCACCTTCCAGCTGAAGCCCTGGGGGTTGACCAGCACCTGGCCGTTGGCTTGAATTTCCAGCCCCTGGTTGCGCACCAGGCCCGCGTTGAGGGTGGCGAAGTTGTAGCCCGAAGCGCGGTCCACGGGCACCTGCAGAATCTGGTCGTAGGTGTTGTTGCGGTACACCGACACGTCGAGGCCGATGCGGTTGCGCAGGAAGCGCACGTCGGCGCCCAGCTCCACGCTTTCGGTGCGGCGGGGGCGCAGGCCCTCGTTGGCAATGGCGCTGGGGTTGCTCAGCCCGGAGGGGAAGCCCGTGGCCACGGCGTAGGTGTACGACGTGAGGTAGGGCGTGGTGGTGCCGCTGCCCACCTGCGACCACGACCCCCGCAGCTTGGCAAACGACACAAATTCCGGCAGCGGCAGCACCTGCGAGAGCACCGTGCTCAGGCTGGCCGACGGGTAAAAGAAGTCGGTGTTCTTGGTGGAAGTGGCCGTGGCCAGCGTGCTGGTCCAGTCCTGACGCGCCGTCAGGTCGAGGTACAGGAAGTTGTTGTACCCCAGCGTGGCCAGCCCGTAGAAGCTGTTCACCGCAAACTCGGCGCGGTAGGGCAAGGCCACGGGCAAGTCGCGGCTGTTGGCGAAGGTGAACACCTGCGGGTAGAGCAGGCGCTCGGCGCGCAGCTCGTCGCGGTTGTAGCGGTTGCGCAGGGCGCTGCCGCCGCCCGAAACACTCGTTTCAAAACGCCCGAACTTGTGGGCGTACTGCAGCAGGAAGTCGTGGTTCATCTCCTGCGAGAAGATGTTCTGGGTCCGGAACATGCCCTCCTTGTACTTCTCGGTGTCCTTAGGCCGCTGCTGCGAGCGCGCCTCGTAGGAGTAGTCCAGCGCCGAGCGCACCATCAGGTTCAGGTCATTGGTGAACTTGTAGTTGACCTGCACGTTGCCGGTGAGGGCGTTGCGGTTGGCCTTGTTCAGCATCTCCCGCGTAATCAGGTAGGGGTTGTCCACCAGGCTGCTGAACGGGTAGCGCTGCAGCAGGCCTTCGCTGCCCGGCGCCCAGTAGTTTTTCAGCCAGTCCAGGTTGCCGTTGGGCACCTGAAACATCAGCCAGTACATCAGGCTCTGGTTGTTGTAGCCGGTGCTGGGCAGGTTGTCGCTGCTGCGGTTGGTGTAGTTGACCTTGGTCGACACCTGCAGGCGGTCGGTAATCTTCTGGCTGGCCGACAGCGCCACGGTGTTGCGGTCGTAGCCCGTGTTCGGGATAATCCAGGTGTTCTGCAGGTTGGTGAGCGAGAGGCGCACGGCAGTGCGGTCGGTGCCGCCGTCCAGCGAGATGGTGTTGGTGAAGGTTTTGCCCGTTTCGAAAAAGCCCTTGCGGTTGTTTTCGTAGGGCACCCAGGGCGTGCGCTCCGTGCCGCCCGTGTGGGTGGCGGGGTCGTATTGGAAGTAGGACTGCCCGTCGAATTTCGGGCCCCAGGCCGAACTGGTGCTGCGGGTGCTGGGCCCGTCGGCCGTGGCGCCGAAGGAGTAGTAGTTTTCCCCTACCGCGCCCTGGCCGTACTCGTACTGGTAGTCGGGCCAGCGCGAAATCTGGTCAAAGGCCGCGTTGGAATTGAACGTAACGCCGATTCCCTTCTTGCGCGCACGCCCCGACTTGGTGGTGATGACGACCGCGCCGTTGCCGCCGCGCGCGCCGTACAGCGCCGTGGCGCCCGGCCCCTTCAGCACCGTCACCGACTCGATGTCCTCGGGGTTGATGTCGTTGAGGCTGGTGCCAAAATCCACCGGCGACTCGCCCTGCAGGTAGGCCGAGCTGCCGTTGCCGGTGTTGCGGTTGCTGCCGCCCAGCACCACGCCGTCCACCACTATCAGGGCTTCGTTGTCGCCGGCCAGCGAGCTTTCGCCGCGCAGAATAATCTTGTTCGAGCCAGCCGGCCCGCCGCCCGATTTCACCAGGTTCAGGCCCGCCACCTTGCCTGATAGCGCGTCGGTCCAGTTGTTGGACTTGGCTTCGGTGAGCTGCGCATTGCTGACCTGCGTCACGGAGTAGCCCAGGGCGCGCTCTTCGCGCTTGATGCCCAAGGCCGTCACCACCACTTCGTCGAGGCCGGTCACGTCTTCGCGCAGGGCCACGTCGTAGGTGCTGTTGTCGCCCACAGTCGCCTCCTGCCCCGCAAAGCCGATGAACGAGAAAATGAGCACGTTGCCGGGCTCGGCCGTGAGTTCGTAGGCGCCGCTGGGGTCGGTGATGGTGCCCACCGTCGTGCCCTTGATGCGCACCGAAACGCCGGGCATGCCCTCCCCTTTCGCGTCGGTCACCCGGCCCTTCACGGGCTTGGGGTCGGCCGCGGGGCGGGCCCCCGGCTTCAGCAGAATGCGCTGGCCCTGCACCGTAAACTGCACGCCCGCCTGCGCCGCCAGCAGGTCGAGCACGGCGCTGAGGTTGCTTTGCGGGGCCTCCACGCTCACTTCTCGGGCCAGCACGTCGGCCTGGTTTGCATACAAGAACCGGTAGCCGGTTTGCTGTTCAATGCTGGCCAGCACCGTGGCCAGTGGCTGCTGCCGCACCGTGAGGGCGCAGGGCGTGGTGGCGGGGCCGGCTTGCTCCAAAGTCAGGCGGGCCGCCGGGGCCGCCAGCGGGGCCGTGCTCAGCGTGGTGAGGCTTAGCCCGACCACCGCGTGCCGCCAGCGCCGGCCCATTCCAGGGTACCTTGTTTGTTTCATAGGGTTGTGCGTGAGCGTTGGTTAAATGATGACTGATTTAATGGACCCTCCACGATGCCAGCAGTAGCCGTACTGCCAGCTTTTTACCGGAAGGCAGCGGGTTACCGCCCGTTGCCTTCCTCTTGAAAAAGCGTTATTCCGCCGCCGGTTTGGCGGCCACTTGCCGCAGGTAAATCACCTGGCCTTCGCGCCGGCATTCCAGCGAGCCGGCCAGCTGCAGGGCTTCCAGCACAGCGGGCAGCTGCTCGTTGTCGAACGTGGCCCAGAGGCGCACCTCGGCCGTGCCGGCGTCGGCAAACACCAGTTTCACGCCGTAGAGGCGCTCTATCTGGGCCGCCACATCGGCCAGTCGCTCGTTTTGAAACACCAGGCGGTTGGTGCGCCAGCCCACCACCTGAGCGGCGTTGAACTCCTGCCGGTAGATGCGGCCCGTGGCGTGGTCGGCGCGCAGCTGCTGGCCCGGCGCCAACAAGTAGTGGTCTTGCTTGTCGAACACTTCCACTTTGCCTTCCAGCAGCGACACGGCCATTTGGGTGGTGCCCGGCACGGCGCTCACGTTGAAGGCGGTGCCCAGCACTTGGGTGGTCCAGCTGCCGCTGTGCACCCGAAATGGCCGGCGGGCGTCCTTCTTCACTTCAAAAAAGGCCTCGCCTTCCAGGTACACTTCCCGCGACGTTTCGCCGAAAGTTGTCGGGTAGCGGAGCTGGCTCTGCGGGGCCAGCGTCACGACCGAGCCATCTAGCAGGTGGATTTGCTGCTTCTGACGGGCCAGCGTCCGGCTAACTCGGTACTCCATTGCAGCGGTCGGGTTAGTAAGAAAATGCCCTCCACCGACGGCCACCACCACGCCCACCACCCACGCCGCGACTTGGTACGGGCGCCGCAAGCGCCACCGCCGAACCGGCGGAGGGCCAGCCAACACTGCAACTGGCCGGGCCAGCCGGGCCTTCACTTGGCGCAGCGCAGCGGCGGTTTCCGCGGGCTCGTGGGGGGTTTGGCTGGCTTGCCACACGGCCTTGAGTTGCTCAAACGTGCGTTCGTTCTCGGGCGAGTGGCCGACCCAGGCCGCCAATTGCTCGTTCTCGTCCGGCGAAGTTTGCCGGGCCAGGTAGCGGGTAATGAGGAGGTAGATTTCTTCGGGTTCCAAGCAGGAGCGCGGCGCGTGGGAGCCGCCGCATGCCATCAAGACGCTGGCGCCCGCCGACCTCGTGACACGCCGAGGCAAGCTTAACCGAACGGTAACAGCCGTAACCGTTGGGTAACACGGCTACTTAACGCCAGCGGTGAAAAGGGCGCCTTTCAGAAAGCGCAAGGCGCGAAACATGTGCGTCTTCACCGAATTGACCGAAATGGTCAGCATGGTCGCAATTTCCTCGTAGGTGAGGCTGCCGTCGCGGTGCAGCTGGAACACTTGGCGAGTGCGCTCCGGCAAGCGCTCAATCAGGTGAAGTACGTGCGCGTTGAGCTCCTGGTAGCCAAGCACTTCGTCGGGTTGCAGGTACGCGGCCTCCGACTGCGTCAGCGGCAAGTCGTCGTCGGCTTCGACCACGCTGCGCCGCTGCTGGCGCAGCCGGTCGTAGCAGCGGTGCTTCACGGCCGCGTGGAGATACGCGGCCAGCGAACCCTGCACCATCAGGTGGCTGCGGTTCGTCCAGATGGCACAAAACGTTTCGGCCACCACGTCTTCGGCCGCATCGGTCGGGTAGCGCAGCAGGCTTTGGGCATAGCGCAGCAAGGCAGCGTAATAGCGCGTAAAGAGCGCGTCGAAAGCCGCTTCGTGGCCCAAAGCAAGGGCTTCCAAGTATTGTTTATCGGAGGAGCTAGGGGCGAACATCATACCGTAGACAAAGCTACCGGCGCCATAAAACGGTAAAATTATCCGAGCATTATCCTATAATTATCCTGTCCCAGCGGCACAGGAGCGATGCGCGTTTGGGGGATTGGCCAAGGTAGATAAAACGAGTACCCCGAATTTTCAATTCGGCCCGCCAGGACATGTCGCTTGAGGTTGTTCTGGCGGGCCGAATTGAAAATTCGGGGTACTCGTTTTGCTCAGCCGAGCGGCCCCAAACGGCGCTTTAGATTTCCGGCTACTTTACGCCGGCTTCACCGTGCTCAAGTCGCCGTTCGGGGCAAACGGTGGCGCATCCAGTTCCTGCGGGTGTTCGCCGAGGCCCGTTTCCCGGTGCGCCCCGAAGTACTGTGCCAAGGCTCGTTCGCCCACCAACCAGAACACCACGGGCGTCACCACGATGTCGAGGAAAGTGGACGAAAGCAGCCCGCCCAGAATGACGGTGGCCACGGGGTACAGAATTTCCTTGCCCGGCGCGTCTTTGCTTAGCGTGAGCGGCACCAGCGCCAGCGCGGCCACCAGGGCCGTCATTAGTACCGGCACCAAGCGCTCCAGCGAGCCACGCATAATCATCTTTTTCCCAAACACTTCGCCCTCGTGCTCTACCAAGTGGATGTAGTGCGAAATCATCATGATGCCGTTGCGGGAGGCAATGCCGGTGAGCGTGATGAAGCCCACCAGCGAGGCAATGCTGAGCGTGCCGCCCGTGAGCAGCACCGCCACCACCGACCCGATGAGGGCCAGGGGAATGTTGAGCATGATTTGGCCCACCATGTAGGTGGACTTGAAGTGCGAATACAGCACCAAGAAGATGCCGGCTAGCGAGAACAAGCTCAGCCACAGAATCTTCTGCGAAGCCGACTGCTGGCTCTCAAACTGCCCGCCGTAGGTGAGGTAGTAGCCGGCCGGCAGCTTCACCTGCTGGCTGACCTTTTGCTGAATTTCCTGCACCGTGGAGCCCAGGTCACGCTCGGCCACGTTCAGCGAGACGGTGATGCGGCGCTGGGTGTTTTCGTGGTTGACGGTGTTGGGGCCCGGCTCGTAGAGCACTTCCGCCACTTGGCTTACCGGAATCATGGCGCCGGCGGGGGTTTCGATGCGGGTGTTGCGAATGGCGTCGATGTCGTTGCGCTGAGTTTCGGGCAGCTTTACCACCAGGTCGAAGCGCTTTTGTCCGTCAAGCATCTGCGACACCACCGTGCCCTGGAACAGGGTTTCCAGGTCGCGCACTACTTCGCCGCGCTCCATGCCGTAGGCGCGCAGGGCTTGGTCGCGGGGGCGGATGAGCAGCTGGGGAATTTGCACCTGTTTTTCTACCTGCAAATCCACCACGCCGGGCACGCTGGCCGCGGCGGCGCGCACCTCGTTGGCGTAGCGGCGCAGCTCCAACAAGTCGTTGCCGAAAACTTTGATGGCCACCTGGGCCCGCACCCCGCTCAGGAGGTGGTCGAGGCGGTGGGAAATGGGCTGGCCGATGTTCACGTTGACGCCGGCAATGAGGCTGAGCTTCTGGCGCATGTCGGCCAGGATTTCGTCGCGGCTGCGCGTGGTTTTGCCTTCTTTTTCTAATTCTTGCTCGGTCTTGAAGGCTACTTCAATTTCGGAGTTATTCACCGATTCGGCGTGCTCGTCGAGTTCGGCGCGGCCGGTGCGGCGGGCGGTGTAGGCCACCTCCGGCACCTTCAGCATCTGCTGCTCTCCCAAGGTGCCCAGGCGGTTGGATTCGGCCAACGAAGTGCCGGCCGGCGCGGAGAAATTCACCGTGAGGGAGCCTTCGTTGAAAGGCGGCAAAAACTCGGTGCCGAAGAACGGCACCATGGCCGCCGCCGCAATGAACAGCGTGGCCGTGGCCGTGAGCACCCCGCGCGGGTGCGTCAAACCCCAGTTCAGCAGGCGGGTATCTTTCTGCTTCAGCCAGCGCACCAGCCGGCCGTCGGTTTCGGCGTGGGCCATCTGCTTCATGTTGGGCAGCAGGTAGTAGCAAAGCACCGGCGTAACGGTGAGCGACACAAACAGCGAGGCCACAATGCTGGTGATGTAGGCGATGCCCAACGGCGCGAAAATGCGGCCCTCCATCCCTTCCAGCGCAAACAGCGGCAGGAACACCAGCACCACAATGATAGTGGCGTACACAATGGAGTTGCGCACCTCCGAGCTGGCCGCGTACACCACCCGCAGCACGGGCCGGGGCTGGGCTAACTGGCGGTTTTCGCGCAGCCGCCGGTACACGTTTTCCACGTCCACAATTGCGTCGTCCATCAACTCGCCGATGGCAATGGCCAACCCGCCCAGCGTCATGGTATTAATGCTGATGCCCGCTACCCGGAAAACCAGCGCCGTAACCAGCAGTGACAACGGAATTGCCACCAGCGAAATGAACGTGGTGCGCACGTTCAACAAGAAGGCAAACAGCACGATGACGACCAAGATGGCGCCGTCGCGCAGCGCTTCTTCCACGTTGGCAATAGAGGACTCGATGAATTCCGACTGCTTGAACAAGCGAGTATTCACTTGCACATCCTTGGGCAGCGAGGGTTTGAGCTCCTGCAGCGCTTTTTCCACGGCTTCGGTCAGGCCCACGGTGGCGGCGCCGGGCTGCTTCTCGATGCTGAGAATCACGGCGGGCCGGCCGTTCACGCTGCCGTCGCCGCGCTTGAAGCGGGCGCCAAATTCCACGCGGGCTACATCGGCTACGCGCACCGGCGACTGCTCGCGGTAGCCTACGATGATGTTTTCAATGTCGCCCACCGAACGCAGGCGGCCCAGGTTGCGGATGAGAACTTCCGAGCCGTTGCGGTCGAAAAAGTTACCGGTAGTGTTTAGGTTGGAATTGCGCAAGGCATCTTCCACCTGGTTAATGGTCAGGCCGGTGGCATTGAGCCGGGCCATGTCGAGCAGCACCTGGTACTGCAAATTGTCGCCGCCGATGGGAATGACCTGGGCCACGCCCGGAATGCTGAGCAAGCGCTGGCGCACGGTGTAATTGGCCAGGGTGCGGAGGTCGGCGGCATTGGTTTGCTGACCGCCGGAAAGGCCCACCAGCATAATCTGGCCCATGACCGAAGAAATAGGCCCCAGCACCGGCGTGATGCCAGTGGGCAGCTGCTCGCCCACGGTCTGCAGCTTTTCCGATACTATCTGCCGGGCCGTGAAAATGTCGGTGCCGTACTCAAATTCCACGAACACCATGCCCAGGCCAATGGCCGAGTTGGAGCGCACCGCCGACACGCCGGTGGCGCCGTTCAGGGCGGTTTCCACGGGCAGCGTCACCAGCGCCTCCACCTCTTCGGGCGCCATACCGGGCGACTCCAGAAACACCGTCACGCGGGGGCGGTCCAGGTCGGGCAACACGTCGACCGGTAGCTGCCGGGCGGTGTAAGTGCCCGCCACCAGCAGGCACGCAGCAAAAGCCAGCATAAGCAGGCGGTTTTGCAGGGCAAAGCGAATTATCTTATCAAGCATGGTTGTAGCTGATGGCTAGCCGCAAATGGCCGCGCGTCGGTATCTTTTCTTCTCTCAAGCTTGGCTGCCAACACAGCTCGGAATGCCAGAGGGCTACTGATTGAGGTAGATGGATTTGAGTTGGTAAGTACCTGCCGTCACCACCCGGTCGTTTTCATTCACCCCGCCGCCTTGCAGCACGGTTTGCTGGCCGTTGGCTGCGCCCACCTGCACGTAGCGAATCTTGAAGTGCTCGGGCTGGGTGTGCACGAATACCACGGGCTTGCCATTCAAGTCAGTAACGGCCGAGGTGGGCACGACCAGCTCTTTCTGACCGGAATTGCTTTGGCCCAGCACCTGCACGTTCACGGCTTGGCCCGCGCGGTAGGCGCTGCCGGTACCCGCGTCCAGCTCCAAAATCAATTGACGGGCCTGGTTCACGGGGTTCACGGTGTTGCTGAACACCACCACCCGCGCCGGGGCACCGGCTTGCCCTTGCAATCCTTCTACCCGAAACTGTGCGTCAGCCGTGATTTTTGGCAGGTCTTGGGCGAACACTTGGGCCTCCACCCGCAGCTTGCCGGGGTTGATGACGCGGAACAACTCGTCGCCTTGGTTAACCTGCTGGCCGACAGCGAGCGTGAACACGTCCACTGTCCCGCTGATGGGCGAGGGGATGGTGGTGCGCCGCTGCTGGCCCTGCCCATTGAGGATGGCCGCGTTCTGCCGGGCCTGGCGCAGGCGCAGCTCCGCGGCCACCACGTCCTTACGGGCCGCGATGTCCGCAATGCTCTGCAGGCGGGCGTAGTCTTGCTGAGCGGCGCGCAACTCGGCCTGGGCGTTGGCCCGCTCGGTGCTCAGCCCGATTTGCTGGGTGGCGTCGAGGGTTTGCTCGATGACGGCCAGGGTTTGGCCGGCTTTTACTGGCTGGCCCACTTGGGCGGGCAGGCTCACGATTCGACCGGTTTGGGGCACCACGATGCGCCCTTCTCCACCGGCCGCGGCCGATACCGTGCCGTAGAGGGTGGCCTGGCTGTAGGTAGTGGAGTAGTTGGCCAAGCTGGTACGCACCTCAAACAGGAACTGACTTTCCTTAGGCAGCAGCACTTCGTCGGCCAGCGCCAGGCCGGTGCTAGCCTTGGTTTCGCCGCCGTGGTCCTCACCGCCATGGCCCAACACGGCCGCGGGCGGGGGAAACAGAACGGTAAAAACAAGACCCGCGGCTGCCGTGGCCGCCAAGAATTTATGCTTGGTTTTCATAAACAACAGGGGGTATGGTGGGAGAAGCGGCTGGCACACGTCGGCGCCGGAATAGCAAGGCCGTCAGCACGATGCCGAGCGCGAAAGCGCCCACCAGGGCCAGAATAGTCTTCCAAGAGCCGAAGAGCGAAGGCGCGGCCGGCGCCGCCACGGGCAGCTTCTCTCCTACTTTAATGCCTTCGAGCAGCATCAGGTCGGCGCGCTGCCCGGCCACAATGTTCACGGCAAAGCTGTAGGGCTTGTTGGCCGGAAATTCGCCTTCGACCAGGTATTCGCCGGGGCCTTTTTCCGTCACGGCCCATTTCAGCGTCGCGTCTTCCGGGTTGGTCAGTGTGAGTTTGGCGCCCTTGATGGGAGCATTAGTAGCGTAGTCCGAAAGGAACAGGCGCAGGTCCGCCGGCTGCCCGCCTTCCAGCGGTTCGTAGCGCAGCAGCACCTCGAATTGCTCCGACAGCGCCGCCACCGAAAATGAGGTGGCGCCCGCAGGCGTGGCGCTTGCGGCATCGCCGTGGTCTTCGCCGCCGTGAGCCCAAACGGGCCCCGTTAGCAGCAGGCCCAGCAACAAAAAAATGAGCTGTTTCATGTTATTCGCCCCGCAGGTACGTGAGTTCCACCAACGCCTCGCGGTAGTCGCGGATGGTGGTGAGGTAAGTATTCTGAATGGCAAAAGCTTGGTTTAAGCTCTGTATCAAAACCAGGTAGCTGATTTCGCCTGCCCGAAACAGGCGCTGCGACTGGTTGATGATGGCTCGTGACTGCGGCACCCCGGTCTGTTCGTAATAGGCCAGCGAAGTCGAGAACTTGCGCGTGTCGGCCAGCGCCTGCTGGTATTGCGTGCTCAGTTCGAGCCGTTGGATTTGGAGCTGGTAGCCGGCCGCCTGGCTGCGGGCCGTGGCCGCCTGCAGCTGGGCGCGGTAGGTCCAGAACCACACCGGTACCGACACTCCAAACTGAAAGCGGTACCGGATGACCGAATTCTCAAACGCCTGGTTCTGGTACCCCACCGTGAGCGCCGGCGTGCGCCGGGCCCGCACCAGGCTGATGCCCGACTGGCTTAAGGCCACGCTTTGAGTCGCCGCGGCCAGCGTGGGGCTTCGGACCAGGGCGCTACTGTCGGCTGCCGGCAAACTGCTAAGTAACGCGGTGCCGGCCTGGGCCAGGGCCGGGCCAGTTTGGCGCAGGTCGGTGCTGGTGGTCAGCTCCGCGGTGGGCTGGCCCAGCAGCAGGGCCAGGCGCCGCTGGCTGGCGCGGCGGTCCTCGGTGGCTTGCTGCAGCTGCACGGTGACTTGCCGGGCCTCGGCGTCGGTGCTGATGCGCTGCAACGACGTCACTTCCCCGGCCGCAAACAGCCGTTCTGTGGCCACGCGCAACGCCCGAAAGAGGCTGTCCTGGTAGGTGAGCTGGCGTACCTGGGCTTCGGCAAACTGCAGGTTCAGGTAGGCCAGGCGCGCGTCGCGCAACACGCTGGCCCGGCTCACCTCCCGGTTGCGCTCGGCCAGGACAATGCCCGCTTGCGCGACCTGCCGCTGCCGACGGTACACGTTGGGAAAATCGATGGTTTGCACCACGCCGGGGGCCCACCGCTCGCCCGTGGGAGCCGAAAACAAAAAGTCGGGGTTGGCCGGAGCGAAACTGCCGCGCTTGAGGGCGCGCTGCTCGGCTATTTCTTGCTCGGCTTGCCGCAGCCGCGGGTGGCGTCGCAACGCCCGTGCCTCGGCGCTGTCAAGGCCAATGACCGTGCTTTGCCCACGGGCCGGCCCGCTACCGCTAAACAGCAGCAGCCCCAGCAGGAGCGCCGGCCAGCTACGCAAAGCAAGGGTTGTTGGGTCTTTCATAAACTGGATTGATTACCTCCCGGGCTACTCGTTTCGTCAATAATGAGTGGCGGGAAACAAGCAGCGGACGCGGGGGCACAGGCCATTTTCTGGCCTGCACTCGCGCCCACCGGCCGGCTACATCTTGTCGGCATTCTTCTTGTGCCAGCTCTGGAGCTGCTGTATTTCCTTCTTTTGGGCAGTCACCATTTGCTGGGCCAGCTCTTTCAGCTTGGTGTCTTTGCCGTGGGCCAGCTCGGCTTCGGCCATGGCCACGGCGCTTTGGTGGTGCACGGTCATCAGCATGTTGAAGTTCATGTCGGGATTGGCAACCGGCGCGGGCATGTTCTTCATCATCTCGTCCATCGAAGCCTTCATCTTGCTGGCGAAGGGGTCGGCGGGGTCCTGGGGCTTGTAGTTGTTGGGGGCCGTGTCGAGCCGCTCGGCAATCGGGCCCAGCTCGCTCATCTCCTTCTGCTGGTCGGCTTTAATTTTCTCCGCCAGGCGGCGCATGGTGGCGTCCTTGCCGTCGCGCAGCTCAATGTCGGCCATGGCCACGGCGCCGCGGTGGTGCTCCAGCATCATGTCTGCGAAGTCGTGGTCGGTGTTTCCGTTGGGCTTCAGGGCCGACATTTTGGCCATCATCTCGTTCATGGACGCCATCTGGGGCGAGGTCGTCGTGCCGGCGCTGCCGTGGTCCATGGCGGAGTGGTCCATGCCGGCCATGTTGCCGTGTGCAGCCGTGTCGGCGGAGGCCGGGGTGTCGGTGGTGGCCGTGGCGGTTTCGGCCGATTGGTTGCTATTGCAGCTGCTCAGCAGCAAGCCGCCCGAGAGCACAGTGGCGAAGAAAAAAGCGGAGGTTTTCATGGTCCTGATTGAATTTCGGTGAAAAGTGAGCCTTTCAGGCCGGTCGACTTAGGCCTTCACGTTGATGGTGAAGTCGCTGGTGTGAATCTTGCCGGCGTGGTTGAACTGCAGGAAAACGCGGTACAACCCGGGCTTCTCGAAGTTGGTGTTGAAGCCAATGCTGGGGCCTTTGTCGGCCTGCTCGTTGGGGTGCACATGCAGGTACTGCTCGGTATCTGCGCTGATGACCACCACGTGGCCCAGCGCCCCGAGGTAGTTGTCGAGGTCCGTCACGGGCTGCCCGGCCTTGGTCAGGTTGATTTTCATGGCCAGCGGCTGGCCCACCTGCAAGGCTTTGTCGAACGACAGGGTGGCCTGGTAGCCGTCGCCCGCCCACTGCATGTCGTCGTTGCTGAACTTGACCGGCGTGTAGGCCGCGCCCTTCACCGTGATGGGCTGGCGGCCCAACTGGTGGCCCGCGCCCATGGGCGTGTAGTCCTGAAACAGCACGTAGTCGCCACCCTTGGGGAAAGTGTACTTCACCTGGTAGTCGCCGGCGGCGGTGTACTCGGGGTGCTCGTGGTAGAACTGCGACAGGTCCTTGCTCACGATGATGAGGTGAATTTTCTTTTCGTGCACCACGGCCAGCGGCACGGGAGCCGCCGCGTTGCCCGCTTCCTGGGGCTTGAAGGCCAGCGTGGCGGGCTGGCCGGCCGTGAGCTCTACGGGGGTGGGCACCAGCTTCATTTCGTAGGTTTTGCCGTTGGCCACTTTGTCGGTGTGCTCCAGGTTCATGCCGCACTTGGGGCAGGTCTCCCCTTCTTTGGTGCTGGTCACCTCCGGGTGCATGGGGCAGGAATAGATGTGGCCGCCGGCGTGGTCGGCAGTGCCCTCGGCGGGGCCGCCCGTGGGCGTGGTAACGGTGTTGGTAGCGCTACTCGACTCAGTATCGGAGGAGCAGCTGGCCGTGGTCAACAGGCCAGCCAAAGCCAGCAGGGAAATGGAAATGCGGTACATTATTGGAAGAAGTAGGTTTGAAAACCGCCTCAGGACAAGGCGGCCGAAGGATGAGCGGCCGAAGTCGAACACCTACCTGATAAGGTGGTCGGCGCTGCTGCCTGACGTAGGCAGAGAAGCGGCGCAAGGGCCGCCACAAGCGCGGGCTAGCCAGCAGGAGAAAACCCGAAAAAGGGACGTGCTGCACGCCGCAGCCATTGGAACGCACCAAAACGAAGGCTCGCCCCGGGCATAGCACAGCTATGCCGGGGCGAGCCTCAGCGCGTCAACACAATCAGACCGTCAGGGACTGAATGAAAATGCGGATGTCGGGAATTTTGGGCGGCAGGTGCTCAGGCAGCACCAGCGTTACCGCGCGGGTCCGGTCCCACTTGCTCGTGGCCGGCCGAAAGTGGAACTCATTGGCCACCGGCAGCACGGCCGGCGCCAGCGCAAACATGTGCTTCTCCGCCGGCACCGTCAGCGCCGACAGCAACGAAGCCGACTTGTCCTTGCAGCAATCGTGCTTGCCTGCCGGCTTGGGCGCGTGCTTGGTTTTGGTTTCCTGCTTCGCGGTGGGCTTGCCGTGGCCGTGGCAGCCCGCGTGCGCCGGCTTGGTTGGCAGGGCAGCTTTGGCAAGGGCCGGCTGCGGCGTAGCCGCGGGTTTCATCGTTGCGCACCAGCACTGGCCCACCAACACGTTGACGAAGACGACCAGGAAGGTCGTCGCCAGCAAGCGTCGGAATGGAAACAGTGAACGGAGCATAACAGGCAAGAAGCAGCCGCAAAAGTACGCGGGCCGTTGAAAGCGGCAGACCCTAGCACTACCGGCTTTGGCGGAAAAGAGTTTCCGAAAAGCCCGCTCACGCCGCCACAACGGAACGCGGCATCTCCTGAACGACCCGCAAAAGCCCTTTTCTCACCAAACGCCCCAGGGAGCGGCTTCGGCCCACGCCGGAATTCTGCATGCGTGGGGCAAGATGTTGCACGCCCACTCACGCGGCGTGGTCCAGTGGGTTAGGCCCATCCGAACCTGCTTTTTGTTCTTCGAGTAACTGAAAGCACGATGGTGCGGAGATTTGCAGCGGCGCCGCCGCAAATCTCCGCCTTCCGCTGCCTTTCATGAGTCGTTCCGTTCGTTTTTCGCTGCCGGCCGTGCCAGCGGTGCTGCTTTCCATCATCAGCGTGCAGGCCGGCGCGGCCATTGCCAAAGGCTTGTTTCCGTTGCTGGGGGCCGTTGGCACCACCAGTTTGCGCATCGGCCTGTCGGCCATTGTGCTGCTGGCGGTGGTTCGGCCGCGGCTGGGGCGCCTGCAGCCGGCGCAGTGGCGGGCGGTGGTGCCCTACGGCCTGGCTTTGGGCCTGATGAACTTGCTTTTTTACTGCGCGCTGGCGCGGGTGCCGCTGGGCTTGGCCGTGACGCTGGAATTTGTGGGTCCGCTGGGCCTGGCGCTGGCGGGCTCGCGCCGCTGGGTCGACGTGGTGTGGGTGGTGCTGGCCACGGCCGGCATTGCCCTCATTGCCCCGTGGAGCGGCGAAGGCGTTGACTTGCTGGGCCTGGCTTTTGCCCTGGCGGCCGGCGGCTGTTGGGCCCTGTACATTGTGCTGGGCCAGCGCACGGCAACCGTGCTGCCGGGCCACCAGGCGGTGGCCGTCGGGATGCTGTTTGCGGCCCTGCCCGTGCTGCCTTTCGGCATAGCCAACGGCACCTTGGAACACCTGACGCCGCACCTGTGGCTGCTGAGCGGGCTGCTGGCCCTGTTCTCCAGCGTGCTTCCCTTTACGTTGGAAATGCAGGCCCTCCGTTCCCTGCCAACGCGCACGTTCAGCATTCTCATGAGCTTGGAACCCGTGGCGGCGGCCGTGTCGGGCTGGCTCCTGCTCAACGAGCGGCTGACTTTCGGTCAGTGGCTGGCCGTGGGCTTCATCGTGACTGCCAGCGCCGGGGCCACCCTGACGAGCAGCCAACCCGTGCCGGTTGTGGGCGGCGACTAATGCCCGCACCCGCCGCAAGCAGCACAAGCCATGAGTATGTAAAACGGCGGCGTTTTCGGCCTTTCGAGGAGCCCCGCGTTTTGTGTTGAAGAAACTGGGGTATGTGTAGGCTCGGCAGCTGCTACGACCTTGACCTTTGTGATGCGCTCCAATCAGTAAATAATCTGCGGGCGCGCCACCGCTTACTTATCGGCCGAGCACCTGCGGCAACTGGCAGGCCAGTAGGTCCTGGCAATTGCCAAGCAGCTCCACATAACCACTCTTTCCATGACCCTTTCCTCCTATCGCACCCTGGGCCGCTCGGGGCTCATTGTCAGCCCGCTCGCGTTGGGCACCATGACGTTTGGCACCCAGCGTTGGGGCTCTCCGGACGATGTTTCGCAGCGCATTTTCACGGCCTATGTCGAAGCGGGCGGCAATTTCATCGACACCGCCGACGTGTACGCCGGCGGACGCAGCGAAGAACTGGTGGGTCGCTTCGTGGCTGAAGGCGGGCTGCGCGACCAACTGGTGCTCGCCACCAAGTTTGGGTTCAACGCCCGACCCGGGCAGCCGCACGCGGGTGGCAACGGCCGCAAGCACATCCATCAGGCCCTGGAAGGCTCGTTGCGCCGCCTCAAAACCGACTACGTGGACCTGTACTGGCTGCACGTGTGGGACACGGTGACGCCGGCCGAGGAAGTGCTGCAAACCCTGGGCGACTTGGTGCGGGCGGGCAAAATTCGCTACTTCGGCTACTCCGACATGCCGGCCTGGTACGTCACCAAAGCCGCCACGCTGGCCCAGGCCCACGGCGTGCCCGGCCCCATCGCCATGCAGGTGGAATATTCGCTGGTGGCCCGCCGCATCGAGAGCGAATACGTGCACGCCGCGCAGGACCTGGGCCTCGGCATCACGCCCTGGAGCCCGCTGGCGGCAGGTTTTCTGGCTGGGAAGTACGAAAAAGCCGGGCAGGGCGCAGCCACGGGAGAGGGCCGTCTCAGCGGCCCCAACCCTTTCGGCAACATGAAATTTACCGACCGCAATTGGCGCGTTCTTGACGCCCTGCGCGCCGTGGCTGCCGAGCTAGACCGGCCGCTGGCGCAGGTCGCATTGGCTTGGGCGTCGGCCCAGCCCGGCATCACCTCGCTCATCGTGGGTGCCAGCCGTCTGGAGCAGCTACACGACAACCTGGCCTCGCTGGAAGTGCAGCTGAGTGCCGAACAGCTCCGCACCCTGGACGAGGCCAGCATTGAGGACCCGTTCTACGACCGGATGTGGTCCCTCATGAAAGGGCCGGTGTTTGGCGGGGCCAGCGTGCAGGGTTGGCGCTAGCGGCGGTTTGTGTTGTAGAAACAGCGGTTTGTGTGAGTTGCCAGCTAGGGCCGGACCGGACCTTTGTGCAGTAGAAAACAAAACATCTTTTCACCCCAACCCATTAATCATCAATGACAACCATTTCACAAGTACCCTTGGGCAGCCAGGGCCTGCACGTATCGCAGCAAGGGCTGGGCTGCATGGGCATGACGAGCGGCGTCAACGGCATGAGCGTGTACGGCGAGGCCGACGAAGCCGAAAGCCTTGCCACCCTGCACCGCGCCCTGGAGCTGGGCGTGAACATGCTGGACACCGCCGATTTGTACGGCCCGCTGCACAACGAGCGCCTCGTGGGCAAAGCCATTGCCGACCGCCGCGACCAGTACATCGTGGCCACCAAATTCGGCTTCGAAGTGGACGACGCCGGCCAGTGGACCGGCCAGTACAACGGCCGCCCCGACTACGTGCGCAAGTCCATCGAACGCTCCTTGCGCAACCTCGGCACCGACTACGTGGACCTCTACTACCTGCACCGCGTCGACCCCAACGTGCCCGTGGAAGACTCGGTGGGCGCCATGAGCCGGCTGGTGGAAGAAGGCAAAGTGCGCTTCCTGGGCTTGTCGGAAGTACCGGCCGACGTGCTGCGCCGCGGCCACCAGGTGCACCCCATCACGGCCCTCGAAACCGAATACTCGCTCTTCGACCGCCGCGTGGAGGAAGAAGGCATTGTGGAAGCAGCGCGCGAACTGGGCATTGGCTTTGTGGCCTACTCGCCGCTGGGCCGGGGCTTTTTGTCGGGCGACATCAAAACGCCCGACGACTTTGAGGCCAACGACTCGCGCCGCTTTTTTCCGCGCTACCAGGGCGAGAATTTCTACAAAAACCTGGCGTTGGTGGAAAAGCTGAAATCCCTGGCCGATGCCAAGGGCGTAACCGCCGCGCAGCTCGCATTAGCCTGGGTGCTGGCCCAAGACGTGGTGGTAATTCCCGGCACCAAGCGGCGCAAGTATCTGGAAGCCAACGTCGCGGCGGCCGACATTGCGCTCAATGCTCAAGAACTGGCTGAATTGGACGCCATCATGCCGGTGGGCAGTGCGGCCGGCGCGGCCTACCCGGCGGGTATTTAAGTTATGATAAATATCTGGAAGCTTCACTCTTAAGGGAACGTCATGCCGCGCGCCGCGCAGCATGACCGTTCGTTTTTTGTTAACGTGACAGGCGGCTATCCACTTGAATTTCTTTACGCTCGTTCATTATGAAAAACCCTCCCAAAGAATTCAAGCTGCTGGCTTCTGTGACCGATTTCACCCGCCATTTCGGGTTTCCAGCCCCATCGAACCCGCTGCTGGCCGTCATCGACCTGGAGCACACCCGGCACCTGACGCCCCCGGCCGGGGCCGCCTTGCGCCAGCTGTACATCATCACGCTCAAGAAAAACCTGAAAGGACAGCTGCACTACGGGCGTCACTCCTACGATTTCAGCGAGGGCGTGCTGGCCTTTTACGCGCCCGGCCAACTGTGCGAGGCATCTCCTTCGGTCGACGTTTCGGAGCTGAGCGGGTGGATGCTGGTTTTCCATCCCGATTTGCTGCACAAGTCCCCGCTGGGCAAAAAGATAACCGGGTACGGCTTTTTCTCCTACCAGGTGCACGAAGCCCTGCACCTCTCGCCCCGCGAGGAAGGCATGCTGGACGTACTCATGGAAAGCATTCGGCGGGAGTACGAGCAACCCATCGACGCCTTCAGCCAGGACGTGCTGGTGTCGCAGCTGGAAGTGCTGCTCAACTACGCCAACCGCTTCTACCACCGCCAGTTTCTGACCCGGCGCACTCCCGAACACGACCTCCTGAGCCGGTTCGAGAAGCTGCTCCTGACCTACTTTGCGCAGGACGGCCAATTGCCCCTGCCCACCGTGCAGTACTTCGCCGACGCCCTGCACGTGTCGCCCGCCTACCTCAGCGACATGCTCCGCAGCCTCACGGGCCAAAACACCCAGCAGCACATTCACAACCGCCTGATTGACAAAGCCAAACAGCTGCTGCTCAGCACCTCGCTATCTGTTAATGAAACGGCCTTCCAGCTGGGTTTCGACTACCCGCACTACTTCAGCCGCCTGTTCAAAAACAAGACCGGCCTGAGCCCCGCTGCCTTTCGGTTTTCGGCCCAATAAGTGGGTTACTGGAGCGGCTCTCCGCTTCGTGTACAGCCACATAATGCTGTAGAAGAGACGCATACTTGCGTTTCGTCGTTGAACGATAATGCCCGCACGAGGCGCGAACAACAATCAAACGGCGCGGACGTAGAGACGCAAGTATGCGTCTCGACAGCAGCACCAATGGGTTGTGCCCTCGGCGGTATTAAAGCATTCCGGACAATTCATGGGCCGGCATCTTTAAAAAATATCCTGCGTTATATTTTTGAAAACATAACCAATTTGCTCATGTTTAGTGGCTCAGCCAGTCCAGCGTGTACTGAAGCAGCAGCTGATGGCCCGGCATTATCCCTCCCCCATGAGAATACCCAGACTCCTAGCCGCCGTAGCCGGTGTGGCCTTAGCTGCCCCAGCAGCGGCCCAAACCGCACCAACGCCCCGGCAGCCCAACCAACCTGATACGCTTCGCTCTGCTTTGGATGAAGTGGTGGTCTCGGCGTCGCGGGTGGAGGAAAGCTTTTTGCAGTCGCCCGTGACGGTGGAAAAGCTCAACACCCGCGCCATTCGGCTCACGCCAGCCGCCACGTTTTTTGATGCCCTGGAGCACCTGAAGGGCGTGCAGGTGATTTCGCCCAGCCTGGGCTTTCGGGTCATCAACGCCCGCGGGTTCACCAACACCACCAACGTGCGCTTTGCGCAACTGGTGGACGGCGTCGACAACCAGGCCCCGCACATCGGCGGGCCCATTGGCAACGTGCTTGGCCCGAGCGACCTGGACATTGCCAGCGTGGAAGTGGTGCCCGGCACGGCCGCCGCGCTCTACGGCCTGAATGCCATCAACGGGCTGGCCAACCTTACCACCAAAAACCCTTTTAGCTCCGCAGGACTGAGCATCCGGCAGCAAACGGGCATCAATCACCTCCGCGACCCCAACGTGAGGTCCTTCGGGCTCGGGCGCACCACCGAAAACCTGTATTCCGAAACCAGCCTGCGCTACGCGCACGTGCTGATTGCCGACAAGCTGGCCTTCAAAGTGAACGGGACTTACCTGCGCGCCTACGACTGGATTGCTAACGACCAAACCGACCTGTTTGCCAACGGCAACGCCACCACCGGCTTGTTCGGCGCCGACAACCCGGCCCGCGACCCCACCAACAGCTACGGCAACGAGTCGTCGGACCGCAGCACGCTCACGCTGGGCGGCAAGCAATACACCGTGGCCCGCACCGGCTACGACGAGCGGGATTTGGTGGACTACACCATCAAAAACCTCAAGGCCGACGCGGCCCTGCACTACCGTTTCCGGCCCGGCGTGGAGCTGGCCTACACCTACCGCACGGCGGGCTTCGACAACGTGTACCAGCGCTCCAACCGCTTCCGGATGCAGGACTACCGCTTGCAGCAGCACGCCCTCAGCCTGGCCACGCCCGTGGTGCAGGCCCGCGCCTACCTCACCCACGAGAACACCGGCAAGAGCTACAACCTGCGCTCGATGGGCGAGAACATCGAGCGCAGCTTCAAGCCCGACGCCCGCTGGAACGCCGACTACACCGGTGCCTGGAACGCGGCCGTGGCAAACGGGCAACCCGTGGCACAAGCCCACGCCAGCGCCCGCGCCGCGGCCGACGCGGGCCGCCTGCAGCCCGGCACCGAAGCTTTTGCCCAACGGCTGAGCGAACTGCAAGACATCAACAACTGGGACCAGGGCGCGGCCCTGCGCGTGCGCGCCGACCTGCTGCACGCCGAGGGCCAGGTGAACATTGCCGAAGCCCTGCGCCGCGCCGGCCGTCCGCTGCCGGCCAACCTCGACCTGCTGGCCGGGGCCGACCACCGCACCTACCTGGTGGTGCCCGACGGCAACTACTTCGTCAACCCCGAGCGAGGCCAGGACCCACTCGGCGACAACCTGACATATGCCAAAACCGGGGGCTTTGTGCAAGCCGGAGGCCGGCTGCTGGCCGACAAGCTCCGGCTGACCGCCACGCTGCGAGCCGATAAAAATGACTACTTCGACGTAAAATTTAACCCGCGCTTCACGGCCGTTTTTTCGCCCACCCAACGGCAGAATTTTCGCCTGAGCTACCAGAGCGGCTACCGCTTCCCGAGCTTGTTCGAAGGTTTTTCCAACGTGAACAGCGGGCAAGTGAAGCGCATCGGCGGGCTGCGGGTGATGTCGGACGGGGTGTTTGAGAACAGCTACCTGCGCACCAGCATCGACGCCTTCAACACGGCGGTCACGGCCGCCATCAACGCCAACACCTCGGGCCAAACGGCCGCCCAGAAGCGCCAGCAGGCCATCGCCGACAATCAATCCCGGCTGGTTAAAAACCCCTACACCTACCTCAAGCCCGAATACATTCGCTCGCTGGAAATGGGGTACAAGGCGGCGCTGCTGCCCCAGGGCCGGCTGCTGCTGGACGTGGACTTTTACTACAACTCCTACCGCGACTTCATTGCGCAGGTAGAGGCCTACGTGCCCGTCACGGCCACGGGCGAAGCCCTCACAGCTGGCGACTTGGGCACGGTGGCCACCGCCCTCAACGCCCGCGCGGGCCAGGCCCGCTACCGCCTCTGGACCAACTCGCAAACCCGCGTCGCCAACTTTGGGGGCTCGGCCGGGGTGCGCTACGAAGTGGGGCGCGGTTTCCTGCTGGGGGCCAACGCCACGTACACCCGCCTGCGCCGCACCGAAAACAGCGACGGGCTGGAAGACGGTTTCAACACCCCGCGCTGGGCCTACAACCTGAGCGTGGGCAATGAGAACGTGTACCAGAATTTCGGCTTCGGCCTCAACTACCGGTACCAGGAGAGCTACTTCTCGCAAACTTTTCTCGTGGTCGGCAACGTGCCCGCCTACGGCACCCTCGATGCCCAGCTGAGCTACCACCTGCCGGCCGCCCAAATCCGCCTAAAGCTGGGAGCCAGCAATGTGCTCAACGACTACTACGTCTCGTACTTGGGTGGGCCCAGCGTGGGCGGCTTGTACTACCTCACGGTGGCGTATGGGCCGTAGGGCACGTTATACCGTAGTCAAGTAGGTTTTGATTTCGCAGTTTTCATTCCAACTCACTTGGCGGATTGAACCCGATTGCCCATGAGGGGCGCAGGTTCTAAGGCTCTGGTATGAAATCAACATTTACCATGTAAAAGGATTCTATCGGCTCGTTGCTCTCAAGCTCCGGAAACCAGTCCGAGCGCAGGTTGCTGACCACGCGCAAGGCTTCGCGGTCGTACTGCGGCCCGACGCTCTTATACACCTGCGTTTCGTGGATTTGCCCATCAATGCCCACCATACAAGCCACAATCACCCGTTCGCCCTTGCTGCCGGGTGGCAGCGGCAGTTGCAGCAGTTGCACGGCGCGCCCCACTTCTTTGCTTAGTACCGACTCTCCTTTGCGGTAGCTGGCATAGGTGCGGGAGCCCGTTTTGTCTCGGGGACATTCGCTTGGCTGGCCGTTTGGTTCAAAACAAAGCCGCGATTTGCTCACCCCTTTCTCGTAAAATTCAAGCATCTGCACCGTGCCATCAAGGTAGTAAAGCTGCAACTGGCCATTCAGTTGCCCATCTCGGTACAGCCGCCGTCCTTTTACTTCGCCACTCGCGAACCACTTCAGGGCCAGACCGTCACGCACCTTGCCTGCTTTATCGGCGTAAGGAATTTGCTCCAGGCAGTGGCCTTCGAGGTCGTATATGCGATGCACCATCCCCCCGGCTGGAGTCGGAGTGACTACCACCCTTCGCATCGCTCCGACCCGGGAAGAGAGCCGTTCGCCGTAGGAATTGTAATAGGCTGTGTCGGGGGTGCTGGGGGCTTCTTGTCCTAATCCAACAAATGGAATACCGGCCGCCAAAAGCATCGCAGGTAGAAATAGACGCATAGGTTCCAAAAAATAGGTTCCGCAAGGCTGTATGCCCCACGGAACCCTTGATTATAGCTAAAAGCCTCTTAAACAGAGCCGGAAATTAGCCCCTCCGCCTTGGCAATGGCGGCGCCCAGGCCGGCCACGTTCTTGCCGCCGGCCGTGGCGAAGAAGGGCTGCCCGCCGCCGCCGCCCTGGATTTCCTTGGCCAGCTCGCGCACCAGCGTGGTAGCATTGAGCTTGCCGCCCTTGGCGATTTCGTCGTCCAGCATCACGGCCAATTGGGGCTTCCCATCGATGTCGGCGCCAAGAATGGCCACCAGGTTGGGTACCACCTGGCGCAGGTCGTAGGCCAGTTTTTTGAGGCCGTCGGCGCTGCTGGCCTGCACTTGGGCGGCCAGGAAATTCACGCCGTTCAGCGCTTTTACCTGGGCGGCCAGCTGGTCCTTCTGCTGGTTGAGGCTTTGCTGCTCGAACTGCTCCAGCTGCTTGCGCAGGGCCGCAATTTCTTCGCTCTGCTTTTCGATGCTGGGGATGAGGTGCTGGGGGTTGCCCAGCGTTTCGCGCACTTGCGCCAGCAGGTCGAGCTGCTGGTCCACGTAAGCTTCGGCGCCGGCGCCGGTCACGGCCTCAATGCGGCGCACCCCGGCGCCCACGGCGCTCTCCGCCGTGATTTTGAGGTAGCCAATGCTGCCCGTGTTGGGCACGTGCAAGCCGCCGCACAGCTCCACCGAGTAGTTTTTATCGAAGGTGATGACGCGCACGAACTCCCCGTACTTTTCGCCGAACAGGGCCATGGCGCCCAGCTCTTTAGCCTCGGCAATGGGCACGTTGCGGCGCTCGTCGAGCGGGATTTGCTGGCGGATTTTCTCGTTCACCAGCCGCTCAATCTGGCGCAGCTGGTCGTCGGTCACTTTGGTGAAGTGCGAGAAGTCGAACCGCAGCAGCTTCTCGTTCACCAGCGAGCCTTTTTGCTGCACGTGCGAGCCCAGCACCTCGCGCAAGGCGGCTTGCAGCAAGTGCGTGGCCGAGTGGTTCTGCCGAATCTGGGTGCGGCGCGCCGCATCGGGCCGGGTCAGGAACTCACCGGTCAGGTCCTCGGGCAAGTCGAGCACGGTGTGCACAATCAGGTCATTTTCCCGCTTCGTGTCGATGACGCGCAGCGTGGCATAGTCGCCTTCCAGGAAGCCGGTGTCGCCCACTTGGCCGCCGCTTTCGGCGTAGAACGCGGTTTGGTCGAGCACCACTTGGTACTCCGTTTTACCCTTGGCGGTGGTCTTGCGGTAGCGCAGAATGCGGGCCGGCGCGGCGTCGAGGTCGTAGCCCACGAAGGCCGGCTGCTCGTCGGTATCAGCCACAACGGTCCAGTCGCTTTGCTCGGTTTCCTGGGCGTTGCGGCTGCGGTTCTTCTGCTGGGCCAGCTCCTTCTGGAAGCCTTCTTCGTCTACGGTCAGGCCTTTTTCGCGGGCAATCAGGGCCGTGAGGTCCAGCGGGAAACCAAAGGTGTCGGACAGCTCAAAAGCGGTTTTCCCGTCGATGCGGTTGCCGTTGGCGCGGGCGCTTTCCTCTAGCGCATCGAGGCGGCGAAGGCCGGTATCCAGCGTTTTCAGGAAGGCAATTTCTTCCTCCTCAATCACGCGCTGCACGAAGGCCGTCTGGGCCTTCAGTTCTGGGAAGATGCCGGCCATGTGGTCAGCCAGCACGGGCACCAGCTTAAACAGGAAGGGCTGCTTTTGATTGAGCGACGAAAACGCGTAGCGCACGGCCCGGCGCAGGATGCGCCGGATGACGTAGCCGGCCTTCACGTTGCTGGGCAGCTGGCCGTCGGCAATGGTGAAGGCGATGGTGCGAATGTGGTCGGCAATGACCCGAATGGCGATGTCGGTTTTCTCGTTTTCGGTGGCGGGCTGGTCGTTCACCGTGGCGGGCGCGGTGCCGTGGTATTCCACGCCCACTTCCTTGGCAATGAACTGGATGAGCGGCTGGAACACGTCGGTGTCGTAGTTCGATTTAACGCCCGACACGGCCATCATCAGGCGCTCGAAGCCCATGCCGGTGTCCACGTGCTGGGCGGGCAGCTTCACCAGGCTTTTGTCGGCCAGGCGCTGGAACTCCATGAATACGTTGTTCCACACTTCCACTACCTGCGGGTGGTCGGCGTTCACCAGCTCACGGCCCGATTTCTGGGCCCGCTCCTCGTCGGAGCGCAGGTCGATGTGGATTTCGGTGCAGGGACCGCAGGGGCCGGTGTCGCCCATTTCCCAGAAGTTGTCCTTCTTGTTGCCGGGCAGAATCCGGTCGTCGGTGGTGTAAGTGCGCCACAGCTCCTGGGTTTCGGTATCAGCCCCGAGGTTATCGCCCTGGTCGCCTTCGAAATAGGTGACGTAGAGCCGGTCTTTGTCCAGCTTGAACACGTCCGTGAGCAGCTCCCAGGCCCAGGCAATGGCGTCCTTCTTGAAGTAGTCCCCAAACGACCAGTTGCCCAGCATCTCGAACATGGTGTGGTGGTAGGTGTCGTAGCCCACTTCTTCCAAGTCGTTGTGCTTGCCGCTCACGCGCAGGCACTTTTGGGTGTCGGCAATGCGCTTGTAGGGCGCGGGCTTGTTGCCCAGGAAATAGTCTTTGAACGGGGCCATGCCGCTGTTGATGAACAGCAGCGTGGGGTCGTCCTTCACCACAATGGGGGCCGAGGGCACGATGTGGTGGCCTTTGGAAGCGAAGAAATCGAGGAATTGCTGGCGGACGTGCGAAGCGGTGGGGAGCGACATAGAAGGAAAAAAGCAATGCGCCCGAAATGGCGGCAAATGCGGTTTTTATAGGTACTTTTCGGCTTAATTGCAAAGGTAGCCCTTTCACATGCCCTACAAAGAGCGCAGCATCGAGAAACAGTACTTCACCATCGGCGAAGTGGCCGCCCAGTTCAAGGTGGCCGAATCGTTGGTGCGCTTCTGGGAAACGGAGTTCGACGAACTGCGCCCCCGCCGCAGCAAAAAGGGCAACCGCCTCTACACGCCCCAGGACATCGAGGTATTCCGCACCATCTACCACCTGGTAAAAGAGCGCGGCTACACCATCCCCGGTGCGCGCGACATGCTCAAGCAAAAGGGCCCGCAGCTGAAGGAAAAGATTGACGTGGTGCAGAGCCTGGAAAAGGTGCGCGCGTTTCTGGTGAGCTTGAAGAAAGAAGTAGAAGCCGCCGGCAAAGCCGACCCGGAATAACCTCACCCCCCGGCCCCCTCTCCTTGGGGAGAGGGGGAGCCTGTCGACTTCATTTAAGTTATTATGGATGCGCAATCAGACAATGCAGAGCAGGCATCGCACTATCACGCTTTTATGACGGATGCGGTAAGGTGGAGGAAAACGCTGAAGGAATACTCCCGGGCCAACCGGCACCAGGCCACGGAAGCAGAAAACGCTTTGTGGCAGTTGGTCCGAGGCAATAAGCTGGGACTGCGCTTTCGGCGTCAGCATGCCATTGAGCGGTATATTGTCGACTTCATCTGCTTACCCGCTTGGCTCATCATTGAAGTAGATGGAGAGTACCATTTCGAGGTTGAACAAGCTGAATACGACGGTGGCCGCACCCACAATTTGCGGGAACTAGGCTTTCACGTCCTGCGCTTCACCAACGAAGAAGTTTCACACCAGCCTGACCACGTTCTTAAACTAATCTCCACCCATTTGAATAAACACTTACCCAACCCGAAGTCGTCAGGCTTCCCCTCTCCCCAAGGAGAGGGGGCCGGGGGGTGAGGTTCCCTGATGAACGACGATTCCCTCTTTCACGAACTGGCCCTCACGCTACTGCCCGGCATCGGCCCGCAGCTTACGCGGCAACTGATGAGCTACGGCGGCTCGGCCAAAAACGTGCTGACCATGCCGCCCGGCAAACTTCGCCGCATTCCCGGCGTGGGCGACGCGACAGTAAAAATCCTCACCGGTCCAGACCGCGAAACCGCCCTCCGCAAAGCCGAAGCCGACCTGAAGAAGGCCGAAAAGGATGACGTTGAAATCCTTTTCTACACCAATAAACGCTTCCCCAGCCGCCTCAAGCAGATTCCCGACGCGCCGGCCATCCTCTATTACCAAGGCACCGCGGACCTGAATGCGCTCAAAACCGTGGCCCTCGTGGGCACCCGCAAAGCCACCGAATACGGCCGCGAGCAAACCGAGCGCATCGTGAAGGGCTTGGTGCCGCACCAGCCGCTGGTGGTAAGCGGACTGGCCTACGGCATCGACATCATGGCGCACCGCGCCGCCCTGCAAGAAGGCCTGCAAACCGTGGGCGTAATGGCCACCGGCCTCGACCGCATCTACCCGCCCACGCACCGCAAAACCGCGGAGAAAATGCGCGAGCAAGGCGGCCTGCTCACCGAGTACCCGTTCGGCACGCCGCCCGACCGCTACAACTTCCCGGCCCGCAACCGCATCATCGCGGGCCTGTCGGATGGCACGGTGGTCGTGGAAGCGGCCATCAAAGGCGGCGCCCTAATTACCGCCGAGCTGGCCCTGAGCTACGACCGCGACGTGCTGGCCGTGCCCGGCAACCTGGGCTCGCCCGCGTCGGAAGGCTGCAACGCGCTTATCAAAAGCAACAAAGCGGCCATTTACACCGAGCCACTCGACCTGGAGCAACTGTTGAATTGGGACGCGGCCCTGCACCAGTCCGGCAAGTTCAAGCCCACGCCCACCTATTCAGCCGACGATTTTACGGCCGAGGAGTTTGCTGTCATCACCGTGCTGGCCGCCGCCACTGGCCGGGAGCTGCACATGGATGAATTGGCCTGGAAAGCCCAGTTGGCCATTCACGCCGTGGCCTCGCTGCTGCTGGGGCTGGAGTTTCGGGGCGTGGTGCGGGCACTGCCGGGGAAGAAGTTTGCGTTGGTGTAGCTTCAGGTCAGCTCAAACCTCTCATCTTAATGCGATTTCGGCTTCGATTACTTCATTACGCCATTATAGCCGTCAGTTTATTGGCTGCCGGCTTTGGCTCCTACCGCGAAGCACGGCTGCAAGAGCCGCTGGAAGTGAAAGCGAAGGAAATGGGCATTCGGCTTTCTGTCTATAGCCAACAGCTGGAACAAAGGGCCGATGCACAAGCGCAGTATATCGGGTATGCCGTAAACCGAAACCGCAATCAGGCGCGTGATATGGAACTTTTGCGCCAAACTGAGCGAATTGTTAAACGTGCGGAATCATTAACTGACAGTTTGGGACAGTTGTGCGTTGCTATCGTATTAACCGACAAACGGGCCTCATCTTTCTCCTTAGCTGCCGTGATGGGGACGCCGGGGGCTATCTGGAAAGAAGACTTCGATAGCCTAGAATATCACCTCAATAGTTACGTGGCATTCATTCGGCAATACGTGCCAAATAATCCTTCTCTAACGCAGGTTGGCCCCAGCCCAGCAGAAACAGGCGAGTTTAGTCGCTTCTATTTTCAGAATACTTCTGAGGATGTTGTAATAGCTAACCTGAGGCGGCTAATAACCGAGGTGAGGCAGGCCGAAGTCGATGCCATATTAAGTCAAGCAGTAAAGGTTGGGTCTCCTTGCTTGAGCTTTGATGTAATCAGAGCATTAGCCGTGCCTACCTCCTTCACTGTAGCACCCGGCACCACCTACGAAGCCAAATTATTTCTGGCAGAGTCTTTTTCAAGATTCTATTACAAAGAAATGTGCGTGAACGGGCAAAAAGTAAAACGGATAGATTACGAACAAGGGATGGTTGAAATACCCTTTCTCGTTGCGCCTAGCGAGGTCGCGGAATTGCCCGATACAGTGCGCTGGAAATGGCAGGGCACAATTCGCACTTCGTTCTACCCAGCAGACACAACTTGGTCTATTACTGTGCCCTATTCCATTATTGTCAGACCTTAGTAATGAACCGATTTCCTGGATTTCTAACGCTGGTGATGGTGGCAGCCGTAAGCTTTTCAGCTTATGTCTGGGTGTCACAATACCAGGAGCGCATGCGCCTCGCTACTCAACTCCAAGACTTGCAAGTGGTATTGCGAAGGCAAAATGCCGCTGCTAACCAGGGAGCAGATAAAACAATAAAAAGCATTGAAGCAAGCGTTGTGAAGAACCAACGGCAAGCCAAGGACTTGGCCGTTTTACAGACCTGTCAAGCCCTGCGCAGGCGCACCGCCACCTTGCTGGACACTTTACAAGCGCATCAAAACCGACTGTTTTGTTATACAGGCAATTCTGCATCAAGCCCGCGTTTGGCTTACCCGTTGGCCGTTGCCCTTGTGCAACAGGGCTGGGGAAGTGGCACCTCAGCCCATCGGCTTCTCAAGGAACAATTTGATAAATATCGTACCTCCCTCCCCGTTTTAGCTGCTGACTCACTTAAGGTCGAAACCCCCAGCTTTGATAGTCAATCCGTGGCGGGTGCTTTGGCCACGTTTGCCCAAACCGAAAGTGACTTACTGGCGGCAGAAACGAAAGCATTGCATCAGTTAAGCCGGAAGGTTGGCGCGAGACACATATTAACACGAATTGTGCCTGTGGCCACGGCCGAATCGAATGTGGTGCATTTGGGAGGCACCTACCGTGCCCGCTTTTATCTAGTAAAGCAGTTGCTTATACCTCGCAAAAACCTGCAAATGGAATGCGACGGGCAGCCGGTTGATGTCGACAAAGACGGTGTTGGCTATGTGCGATTTGTGGCCCCCCAAAGGCCCGGGCCAGCCGTTTGGACGGGCAGCATTCGGTTCAACATCAACGGCCGTGACACCACGTTTCAAACGCGCGTGCCCTATCGGGTAGCACGACAATAGTAACATCCCATGTTGCTTTTCAACGGAAACCTTGTTCCTGCATTAAGCCTACCACTGCCCAACCGCGGCCTAGCCTTTGGTGATGGCTTTTTCGAAACCTTAATTTTTACCAACAACCGCTTGCGCCTGGCGACCGACCACCACCAACGCATGCAACGCGCCGCAGCGGCGCTCTACCTGACTCTGCCCGCTGCCCTGGCCACTGCCGAAGCCCTCGAAACTACCCTTGCAAGCCTCGCGCAGGCAAATGCCCTACCCAGCGCCCGCCTGCGCCTGCAGCTCTGGCGCGCGGGCGGTGGCCGCTACACCCCGCCCACCGACGCCGCCGAATGGCTGGCAACCGCTGAGCCTTTTGTGGCGGATGAAACACCCATTAGTAAAGCGGATTTTGCGCTGGAAACCCACTCCATTCATTCGCCGCTTAGCTTTTGCAAGGGCCCGCAGGCGTGGCTCTACGTGCGCGCCGCGCACGAGCGGCAGCAGCGCGGCCTTGATGAAATTATCCTCTGTGACGCGGCCGGGCACGTGGCCGAAGCGGGCGCGGCGGCCATTTTCTGGGCGAAAGACGAGGTGTTGTACACTCCTTCCTTGGCAAGTGGCTGCGTGGCTGGGGTGCGTCGGGCTCAGGTAATGCGAACAGCGCAGGCCGCCGGGGTGGAGTGCCGCGAAGGGCTTTTTTCACAGGGAGAGCTCATGAATGCTGAAGCCATTTTCACCGCCAACGTGGCCTCAGTGCGCGCAGTCGAGTCAATAGGCAAACACCGCTTCACTCCTTCGCTGCCGACTTTTCTAGCGGGGCAAATCGATGGGAAATAGTTACGGTGTCGGCTCGGACGCCAGTACTATCCTCTTGAATGGTGGCCGGCTTGAAGCGCAATTGCCATACCACTCGCTGCAGTTCGGCATCTAGCTCTTGCACGGCTTTGGCGGTGGCTAATTCATTCTTAGCAGCCGCTTCAGGGGCCTCGGCTAAGTCGCGCCGCGTTACGGCAATGCTCCCCACCCGGCCATCGGGCAGCACGGAAATCAAGGCGTGAATGGTAGCCATGATTCCCACCTGAAGCGCCGTGGGCGGGTATTGCACAAAATGATTGATGTACTGACTAAAAACTCCCGCCGACTCTACCCGCTCGGTTGAATCAGTCAGCAACCAGTAACGCGTGAGCAGCGGCGCTTTGGCCGCCTCAGGAGTTGGTGCAGGGGCAATCTTGCGCGGCGGCCTTGCGGGAGTGGGACGTCGGGCATTGCTGTGTTGCGCATGAGCCGGCAGAGGCGTTTGTAAAGCAAAAAGCCCGACCAGCAAACAGGGAATCAATCGGCGCATACTCTCCCATTTCATTTGACACGAGGTTAACGGCCAAAAAACACCAGTATTACATACGTTTTTACACCGCCACCGGCGCTTTGATGGCAGGCCAGGGCTCGTAATTTACCAACTCAAAGTCCTCGTACCGGAAGCTGAAAATATCTTTCACCGCCGGGCTGATGCGCATCTGAGGCAGTGGCTTCGGCTCGCGTTCCAGTTGCAGGCGGGATTGCTCCAAGTGGTTGCTGTAGAGGTGGGTGTCGCCGCCGGTCCAGATGAATTCGCCGGGCTGCAGGCCCACCACTTGCGCCACCATGAGGGTGAGCAGCGCGTAGCTGGCTATGTTGAAAGGCACGCCGAGGAACACGTCGGCTGAGCGCTGATAGAGCTGGCAGGACAGCTTGCCGTCGGCCACGTAAAACTGGAACAGGGCGTGGCAGGGCTGCAACTTCATTTCGGGCAATTCAGCTACGTTCCAGGCCGACACGAGGATGCGGCGCGAGTCGGGCTGGGTTTTGAGCTGCTGGATAATCTGACTGATTTGGTCGATGTGGCCGCCGCGGCCGTCGGGCCAGGAGCGCCACTGGTGGCCGTACACGGGGCCCAGGTCGCCGTTGGCATCGGCCCACTCGTCCCATATTTTCACGCCGTGCTCTTTGAGGTAGGCAATGTTGGTGTCGCCCTGCAGAAACCACAGCAGCTCGTGGATGATACTCTTTAAATGCACCTTTTTGGTAGTTACCAGCGGGAAGCCCTCCGCTAAGTTGAACCGCATCTGCGGCCCAAAAATGGACACGGTGCCGGTGCCAGTACGGTCGGTTTTGACGGTGCCGGTGTCGAGGATTTGGCGGAGAAGGGCTTGGTATTGGAGCATGAGAAGGGTGTGACGGATTCATCAAAAATAACGAAAGCTGCCCAAGTAGGCAGCTTTCGCAAGTCATTCTAAATGCATCTTCAGTCTAGGCAGGCACTTTGGTTTCGTGCTTCTGCACGGCAGCCCGGATGCGTGAAGCCATGCCGTACAAGTCGTCAAGCGAGACAATATCTACTCGCTCACCACCTTCCACATCGAAAAGCGTCACGTATTTTTTGCTCCCATTGAAATGAAGACGACAAATGGGCTTGCGGTTGTTGTCATCCAACAAAATACCGCAGTACGATTGCACGTCCCGCATCACCACGCGGCTCACCGTAACGGTCTTGCGCAGAATGGCCCGCACAATCATGAATCCCTCGGTTTCCTCCACAGTGGTTTCCAGGTCTTTGTCCTTGCCTTCGGCTTCTGATGCGCCTGAGGTTTCTGCTATTGGTGCGGCTGGCACATCGTTCACCAGCAGGCTTTGCCCGCTAGTGTCAATCATGGCTGACCGCAAGCGCATGGCTATTTTATCGTTCAGAAATTGATGAAAAGAGCGGTGCACCAAGATGCTGAATTGCTCTTTTAACTTGGGCGTGAGCACCCCTTCGTACACTTGCTTCGAAATAAAGTTGATAAAGTCAGCCGAAGGCTGTGCAAACTGTTCCTCAAAATACTTTTTGAAAGCACGCATGTATTTGAGGTTGTATGCCGCAAAAAGCATGTCTTCAATATTGAACGCGGCTTTGCTCAGTTTCTTGATTTCGGCTACGTCATTTTCAGTAAAACTGGCCAGGTCAAATTCTAAGAATGGACGTTCATCCATCTTGTTTGGCTGCTCTAGGTCTGTAAACAGACGGTAAACCAATCCGTTAGTCAGGACGGCAATTCGAGCTTCGGTAACGTGGAAATACCGAAACAATTGGCTAGCGTGATTGATGTTCAAGTCACTACCAACGTGCTTGCATTCGATAAGAATTATAGGTTTGCCATCGCGCATGATGGCGTAATCAATCTTCTCACCTTTTTTCGTGCCGATGTCACAGATAAACTCAGGAACTACTTCCGTAGGGTCGAATACATTATAGCCTAACGCGTTAATAAATGGCATTACTAAAGCGGTTTTGGTCGCTTCTTCTGTCTGAATATGGGCAATCTGTTTTTGCGCTCGCGACGCCAAATTGGAAAGTTGGTCAATAAGCTCCATAAACCTGATTTTTGGGTAGATAGAATAAAGAGTAAACATATGCATTTATAGTAAAATATAAAGCCGTCTCATTGCTGAGACGGCTTTATATTTTTTCCAGCAGCGGTTTAAGCTTGTTACAGCTATGGTTTCACTGCAACCAGTGCATTTAGTGTAGGCTTAACGATGGACATGTGCGTGTTTTTCTCACTTAGTAGGCATATCCGTGCTTCCTAATTATACAACGAGCAAGCCCATTTTTGCCTTGTCTGTCGTGACCATAGCGAGCGGCTATTATGGAGAAAGAGGCTACAGGAAAACCTGAGGTTCTATCGAGCACTCCTGCCGAGAGATAACCCAAACAAATGGCACTGAGCGACCCTGCTACGCACGTAGGAACGCAAACCGTTGCGCTGCGAGGGGAAGAAAATATCCAGCTTATAGGCGATGACGCCCTACCTGCTAGGGTGTGTGGACAGCAAAACACAAGAAACGGCCGGCCGAGCGCAGCGAACCGAAGGACGGCCTTTTTTGCTGGGAAGCATTGGCGTCCACACACCCTAACCCACCGACCGGTACATGGCCACTTTCAGCAAGTCGGACAGCGGGCTTAAAAAACCAACGTGACAATTAGTAGTCTACAAATTCCAGATTCAGGGAAAGCAACTTAAAAGAGCAAAATTTTGATAGAATGATTGATTATGTATTAAAAACGCTTGCAAAAGTCAAGTTTCGAGGCATTCACGGCCTGTAGTTTTGCTTCCATCAAAGCAATGAGTTACCACTTACTCACTATGCCTGGCACCACGACCAGACTTTCGGGGCAAATAGCGCCCCCTCTGGTCCTAACCGCCTCCTTCTAAGTTTTCCACCCTTCATTGTGAACGGCCATGCCCCCTAATCCGCACTACATTTCCCAGCTTGCGCACATCGAGCTATATAGCCCTAAGGTCGAAGGTCGAGGAAACGGTCAAGTTTCTGACCGAGATTGCCGGCCTTGACGAAACCGGCCGCGACGAGACTTCGGTGTACCTGCGGGCCTGGGCGACTACTTCCACCACACCCTCAAAATCACGCACCGCGCCGAGCCCGGCATGGCTCACCTGGCCTGGCGCGCCGACAGCCCCGAGGCCCTGGAAGATGCGGTGGAACACTTGGAAAGCATTGGCGCGGGCATTGGCTGGGTAGATGGCGACCTGGGCCACGGCCGCGCCTACCGCTTTCACTCGCCCGATGGGCACGTGCACGAAATCTTCTGGGACGTGACGTGGCTGCGCGAAACGGGGGCCCGCGGCAGCGTTTTTGCCGACCGCTACGCCAGCAACCGGCGCCGCGGCATGTCGCCCCGGCGCTTCGACCACGTGACGCTGTTTACCACCAAATACCCGGCCGAGAAAGCCTTTTGGAAGGCCATGGGCCTGAAGAACCCCGACGAGGTGCGCATCACCGACGAAATCCCCCCGTGGGCGGCTTGTTTACCACCGGCAACTTGTCGCACGACATCGCCATTTTCACCGACCCGAAGGGCACGCCGGGCGCGGGCGCCTTCAACCACGTGGCTTGGAACTTCGACTCGCGCGAGGAAGTGCTGCTGGCGTGCGACTGGGTGATTGAGAACGGCTACAAGCTGGAAATGGGGGCCCCCACCCGCCACAAAGCCGACGAAGGATTTTTCATCTACGTCATCGAGCCGGGCGGCAACCGCTTCGAGTTCTACGCCGGGGCTCGCCTGATTTTTGCCCCCGACCACGGCCCCGATGTGCATTACCTGCGCGACAACCCCAACGACGCCTGGGGCAACACCAACCCCTGGGCCAAGGACGGTAACCTGAAGGAAGGCCAGGACAGCAAATACCAGCAAACGGGCATGGTGAAAAAAGAAATGCAAGTGGAATAGCAAGCATTCGGAACGTCATGCTGAGCGAAGTTGAAGCATCTCTGCCGCAGTCGTAATCCTGTCGATTGAGTTTGGTGCTTCCACTGCTGTGCGCTCAGCAAGACGGGCTTTTCAGCTTCGCATGAGGCCCTTTTTCAACCCAGACCTTTAAATCTTCCCACTCCCCACCCATGTGGCATTTTTTTCCGGAGAACTACATGTTCTCGTACCAGGTGTAGCGCGCGCTGACGCAGAGCCTCTACGGCGGCGGCGAAACCAACGAGGTGCTGGCCACGGCCAGCAACATCGAGGTGGGCAACCTGGAAAGCTTCCATAAAGAGTGGCTGGGCCAGGGCCGCCGCTCGCTGGCCGAAGCCAACCAAGCCCTGGACCAGGGGCGTACGATTTCGGCGCGCGCGGCTTTCCTGCGGGCGGCCAACTACTTGCGCACCGCGGAGTTCTTTCTGCTGCCCACCGACGGCCGCAAGTTTCCGACCTACCAAAGCAGCGTGGCGGCGTTCCAGAAAGGCGCCGCATTGTTGCCTACGCCCCCTCGCCGGGTGGAAGTACCGTTTGAAGGCTCCGCGCTGCCGGGGTATTACGTGGAAGCGCCCGGGGGCGGGGGCGGCCCGCTCATGATACTGTTTGGCGGGCTGGATTCGACGGCGGAAGAGTTCTTTTTTGGTCCGGCCCAAATGCTCACCGAGCGCGGCATTTCGCTGCTGATGCTGGACGGGCCCGGCCAGGGCGGCGCCCTGCGGCTCAACCACATCCACCACCGCTTCGACTACGAAGTGGCCGGCACCGCGGCGTTTGAGTGGGCCGTGGCCAACCTCAACGCCGACGCGGCGCGCATTGGCATCATGGCCGTGAGCATGGGCGGCTACATGGCGGCCCGCATTGCCGCGTTTGAGCCGCGCTTCAAGCTGTGCGCCATCTGGGGAGCCGTGTACGACTACCACGAAATCTGGGCCAACCGGCCCGACAATCACCCGCTGGCCACCATTCTGCAACACATTGTGGGCGCGGACAACATGGCCGATGCCCGCGAGAAGCTTTCGCACTACCACCTGCGCGGCGTGGCCGAGAAAATTTCGATGCCGACTTACATTCTGCACGGCGAAGACGACCGCCAGAACCCGGTAAGCCACGCCTACCGCACTTTCAACGACCTGACTTGCCCGCGCACGCTCGACGTCGTGCCCGCCAGCACGCCCGGCTCGGCGCACTGCCAGATTGATGGGTTCACGCGCACCTTCCCGATGTACGACTGGATTCAGCAAACTCTCTAAGCCCATGCTCGCCGCCGCTCCCCCCATCACGCACAACCCGCTCAAAAACTGGCAGGTAAATCGGGCCGACATCCAGTATCTCGGCCACGACTTGCAGCGGCCGGAGTGCGTGCTGGCCGAGCGCGACGGCACCGTGTGGACCGCCGATGCCCGCGGCGGCCTCGTGCGCATTGCCCCCGACGGCACGCAGGCCCTGGTGACCCCGCTAGCGGAAAACCCTACCCAGCAGGGCCGCGACTCGTTCGCAGCGCGCTACGTGCAGTCGGTGGGCTCGCTGCCGAACGGCGTGTGCTTCGCGGAAAACGGGGACTTCATCATCGCCAACTGGGGCACCGACGCCATCGAAACGATGACGCGCGACGGGCATCTGCGGACCATCTGCAAAGACATTGACGGGCAACCGCTGGGCAAGGCCAATTTTCCGCTGCGCGACTCGAAGGGGCGCATTTACTTCACGGTTACCACGCGGGAGCAACCCTGGACCGGGCAGCTCAACACCAAAACCGCCGACGGCTACATCGGCCTGCTTGACGAAAACGGCGTCCGCATCGTGGTGGAAGGCTTTTGCGGGACAAATGAAATCCGGTTCGACCCGCGCGAGGAATGGTTGTACGTGGTGGAAAGCACGGGCTGGAAAATTTCGCGCCTGCGCGTGCAGCCCAATGGTTCGCTGACCGACCGCGAGGTGTACGGCCCTGCGTCGCTGGGCGGCTTTCCCGACGGTTTCGCCTTCGACGTGTTTGGCAATCTGTGGATTACGCTCATCTTCACCGACGAGCTGATTGCGCTGACCGAAATCCTGACGCTGCTCGACGACAGCAACCCCGAAACCAAAAAGCGCCTGTTCGACCACTTCCACGCCGGCACGCTCACGCCCGAAATCATGGGCGCCACGCACGGCACGGTGGCTGTCGAGCCTCACCTTCGGCGGCCCCGATTTGCGGACGGTGTACCTGGGCAGCTTGCGCGGCACCTCGGTACCGTATTTCCGCAGCCCAGTGGCCGGCCAACCCATGATTCACTGGTGAGTTTTTTGTTGTTGGTGCTTGGTTGCTCGGTAGGTTTTTGCCAACCATTAATCAAAAATGCTAAGTCAGAATAACCAAGCACCAACAACCAAGCACCAAAAAAATGTCCACCCTTTTCGACCTGACTGGCAAAGTGGCCCTCGTAACGGGGGCTAGCAGCGGCATGGGCCGGGCCATTGCCCAGGCGCTGGGCCAGCACGGGGCAGCGGTGGTGGTGTCGAGCAACGACGCAGCGGCTTGCGGGGCTACGGTTGAGGAATTTGACAGTCAGGGCATAAAGGCCTTGGCAGTTGCCTGCGACATGGGCAGCCAGGCACAGGTGCGCCAGCTTGCCGAAATGGCCCTCGCGCGGCTGGGGCGGGTTGATGTGCTGGTGTCGTGCGTGGGCATGGCCCCGATGGGTTCGGCCTTGGAAATCACTGCAAACGATTTCGAGACCACCATGGCCGTGAACGTGCAAAGCGCCATTTACTTGACCAAGCTGTTGGTGCCGCAAATGGCCGAACGCAAGGATGGAGCGCTAATTTTCCTGGCCAGCATTGCGGGCGTGCGCGGCAACCGAAACATCGGGCTTTACGGCGTGTCGAAAGCCGCGCTGATTCAGCTGGCGCGCAACCTGGCGGTGGAGTTCGGGCCGGATAACATCCGCGCCAACACCATCTCGCCGGGCGTGATTGAGACGGCCTTCGCCCGGCCCCTGCTCGACCGCCCCGAGGTGATGGCCAAACGCCTGGCCCTGACGCCGCTTCGCCGCGTGGGCCAGCCCGAGGAAATAGCCGGCGTGGCCGTGCTGCTGGCCAGCCGGGCCGGCGGCTTCATCACCGGCCAAAACCTGGTGGTGGACGGCGGCACGGTGATAAGCGACGGCAACTAACCAATGATTAAGCATTAGTGGTAAACCATTAATTGCCACGCGATTATAGTCATCAATTACCATTAACCATTGAATCCCACCCCGATGTTGACAGAAAACAAGGTACTCGTAGTTGGCGGCGGCATTGCCGGGCTTTCGTTGGCCATCAGTCTGCGTAAAAACGGCGTGGCGGTGGACATCGTGGAGCTGAAAAAGGAATGGACGGTGTACGGCGTGGGCATCATTATTCAGTCGAATGTGATGCGGGCGTTCAATGACCTGGGGGTGTTGGAAAAGTTTATGGGCCAAGCCTACCCTTTTGACGTAGTGACCATTGACTCGCCGCGCGGCAAGGTGGTGATGCCCGGCCACCACCTGGCGGGGCCCAACTACCCGCCTAACTGCGGCGTGTCGCGCCCGGCCCTGCACAAGGTGCTGACCGAAACGGCCCTGGAAAGCGGCACCAACGTGCGCCTCGGGGTAACGCTGGCCAGCTACTCCGAAACCGACCACCACGTAACCGCCACCTTCACCGACGGTACTACCGGCACCTACGACCTCATTGTGGGGGCCGACGGCACTTACTCCAAGGTGCGGGAAATGGTTTTTCCGGACGTGAAGCCCAGCTTCACCGGCCAGGCCGTGTGGCGCTACAACTTCCCCCGCCAGGTAGACCACCTGACCAACTTCATTGCCCCCGACGGGCTGGCCGCCGGGCTGGTGCCGCTGGCCGAAAACCTGATGTACATGTACGTCACGTCGAACGAGCCCACCAAGCCCCGCATCGTGGAAGAAGACCTGGCGGCCCAGATGCGCGACCGCCTCAGCGGCCACACCGGCGGCATCATTGCCGAGCTGCGCGACGACATCACCGACAACAAGGGCGTGGTGTACCGGCCGATGGAAGTGGTATTCGTGCCCGAAAAATGGTACAAAGGCCGCGTAGTGCTCATCGGCGACGCGGCGCATTCCACCTCGCCCCACATTGGGCAGGGCGCGGGCATCTCGGTGGAAGATACCCTGGTGCTGAGCGAGGAGCTGCTGAAAGACATTCCGCTGGCGACCAGCCTGGAAAACTTCATGGCCCGCCGCTACGCCCGCTGCAAAATGGTGTGCGACGTGGGCCGGCAAATCGGCGAGTGGGAAATGGCCGGCACCATGGGCGACCGGACTAAGCTCATGGCCGAGGCATTTCAGGCGCTGGCGCAGCCGCTGTAACCTCACCCCTGACCCCTGCCGGGCACGGCCCCTCTCCAAAAAAGAGGGGGTACCGGCTCATGAGGACGATTTCTTTGCTGAGCCTGCTTAAAGCAAAACCGGTGCCCCCTCTTTTTTGGAGAGGGGCCGTGCCCGGCAGGGGTCAGGGGGTGAGGTGAAGGCCAGGGCGTTACTGCATGTTAAACAACTAGTAAGAATGAAATTCGTCACCTTCCAAAGCGCTGAACACGAAAGCCGGGCCGGCCTGCTGCTCAACCACGGCGTCATGGACCTGCACCAGGCCAGCCGGGGTGCGCTGCCGGCCGACATGCTCAGCTTCATTGCCGGGCACGCGCAGTACCTGCCCCTGCTGCGCGAGCTGCACCTGACCGAGCCCACCCACGCGCTGAGCGAGGTGCAACTGCTGGCCCCGCTGCCCAACCCCAGCAGCTTCCGCGACTACGTGGCGTTTGAGCAGCACCTCGTCAACGCCACGCAGCGGGCCGGCCACACGCTGGCCGAGGAGTGGTACCAGATGCCAATTTTCTACTTCTCCAACCACGAAGCCATCGTGGGCCCCGATGCGGACGTGCGGCGGCCTCACAATTGCCAGCGCCTGGACTACGAGTTAGAGCTGGCCTGCATTCTGGGCAAAACGGCCCGCGACGTGCGGGCCGAAGACGCCGACGACTACATTTTTGGCTATGCGGTGCTCAACGACTGGAGCGCCCGCGACTTGCAGATGGCCGAGATGAAGGTGCACCTGGGGCCCGCCAAGGGCAAAGATTTCGCCACCTCGCTGGGGCCCTACCTCGTGACCAAAGACGAAATGGCCCAGTACGCCACCGGCGACCACCGCTTCGACCTGCGCATGACGGCCACCGTGAACGGCTGCCTGCTCTCCGACGGCAACTACCAAACCGTGCATTACACCTTCGGCCAAATGCTGGAACGGGCCTCGCGCGACGCCACGCTGCAGCCCGGCGCCATCCTGGGCTCGGGCACCGTGGGCTGGGGTTGCCTGCTGGAGCTGGGCCCCGAAACCCACCGCTGGCTAGAGCCCGGCGACGTGGTGGAGCTGGAAATCACCGGCTTGGGCAAGCTCCGAAATGTCATTGTTTGAGACACTTTTCGATAAAACGATACAAAAAAGAACGTCATGCTGAGCGGAGTCGAAGTATCTCGCCCGCAGTAGTAATCAATGCTGGTTCAACGAAGCGAGCGAGATGCTTCGACTCCGCTCAGCATGACGGCACTGTTTGAATACTCACTTCATCAAACCAATAGCCATCCCAATGCGCATCATCGACCTGAGCTGCCCCATTGACACCAACGTGCGGGACCCGCTGCCGCTGTCGGTGGTGTTTTCTTCGCACGAGGAAGGGGCTACGGTGGTGGGGCCGCGCCTGTTTGGCGTGCCCAGCACCGCCTTTCCCGATGGGCTGGCGCTGGCCGGTGAGACGCTCACGCTCAACAGCCACGCCGGCACTCACGTGGACGCGCCCTAGCACTACGGGCCCACGTCGGAAGGCCGGCCGGCCCGCACCATCGACGAGTTGCCGCTGGAGTGGTTTTACAGCGATGCAGTGGTGCTGGATTTCACCGATAAGCCGGCTGGCTACGAGTTTTCGGCGGCTGATGTGCAGGAGAAATTGGCCGCCATTGGCTACACCCTCAAGCCCTTCGACATCGTGCTGGTGCGCTGCGATGCCGACAAGAAAATGTACGAACCGGAGTTTGCCAACATCCACGTCGGCGCTTCGGTGGAAGCCACGCGCTGGCTCATCGACCAGGGCATTAAGGTGATGGGCACCGATGGCTGGGGCTGGGACACGCCGCTGCACGTGCAGTCGGCCGACTACCACGCCAACCCGCGCCCCGGCGTGGTGTGGGCCGCCCATTTCGTGGGCCGCGAGCGGGAATACTGCCAGATTGAAAAGCTGGCCAATCTCGACCAGCTGCCCGCGTCGGGCTTCAAGGTAAGTGCCTTCCCCGTCAAAATCACGGGTGGCAGCGGCGGCTGGACCCGCGCCGTGGCTTACCTGGAATGACCCCACCCCCGGCCCCTCCCCGGTGGGGAGGGGAGACAACGATTCTCGCGTCTGGCACCCCTCCCCACCGGGGAGGGGCCGGGGGTGGGGTCACACCGTAGCACGACACCAAATAACTCAACAATTACTCGCTTCTCATGCAACCTCAAGCCCCTGCCCTTACGCTCCGCCGCTTCGCCGGCAAGGTGTGCGCCGTGACGGGGGCGGGCTCCGGCATTGGGCGGGCCACGGCGCTGGCCTTTGCCAGCGAGGGCGGCGCGGTGGTGGTGGCCGACGTGAACGAAGCCGCCGGGCTGGAAACCGTCGAGCACATCCGGGCCCTTGGCGGCGAAGCGGTATTCGTTCGCACCGACATTGCCCAGCGGGCTGAGGTGCGGCGCATGGTGGCGGCGGCGGTGTCCGAGTTTGGCCGGCTGGACTGCGCCGTGAACAACGCCGGCATCACGGGCGGAGTGAACGCCCCCACGGGCCAGTACCCGGAAGACGCCTGGGCCCAGGTGCTGGCCGTGAACCTCACCGGCACCTGGTACTGCGTGCAGGAAGAGCTGGCCGTGATGCTGCCGCAAGGCCACGGCACCATTGTGAACGTGGCCTCGGCCGCCGGCCTGCACGGGCACGTGAACAACGTGGCTTACGCGGCGTCTAAGCACGGCGTGGTGGGCCTCACCAAAACGGCGGCGCTGGAATACGCCACCCAAGGCATTCGGGTGAATGCCCTGTGCCCCACCAGCATCGAAACGCCCATGATTATGGACGGCCGCCTGAACCTGCGGCACAACCCCGAAGCCCTGGCCCGATTCTCGGCCCAGGCGGCCCTCAAGCGGCTCGGCCGGCCCGACGAAGTGGCCGAAGTCGCGCTGTGGCTGTGCTCGGAGCAGTCGAGTTTCATCACCGGCCACGCGCTGGCCGTGGATGGAGGAGCTTTTGCCTGATACCCAACCAGGGCTTCTACCCGCCCTTTTGCCATACCAACGACACCTGGCGGCGGCCATCGGCTTGGCCTCGCTTGCTCCGGATTATCTCGCCTCGAAGTGGCCGGTTGCGGCTCCTTGGGGCGTGAGTGCAGCTGCTTTTTCCCATCCCTAACCCCTTGTTCACATGAAATCTCACTTATTCACATTTGCGTGGCGCTGCATTGCGACGCTGGCGCTGCTGGTGCTGGCCAGCAACTGGGCCGTGGCCCAAACCGGAACCATTGCGGGCCGCGTCACCGACGCCAAAGGCGAGCCGCTGGTGGGCGCCACGGTGGTGGTGACGGAAACCAAGGCCGGCACCTCCACCAACCCCGACGGCACGTTCAGCCTCCCAAACGTGCCCGACGGAGCTTACACGCTCATGGTTTCCTTCGTGGGCGCCGTGGCCCAGAGCCAGCGCGTGACCGTGCCCAGCCCGGAGGCGCAACGCGTGAGCGTTTCGCTGAAGGACGACACCAAAAGCCTGGACGAGGTGATTGTGACGGGGGTGTTTGACCAGCGCACCAAGATGGAGTCCTCGGTGGCCATCACCACGCTCAACGCCCGGCAAATAGAGCGGCTGGTGCCGCAGAGCGCCGCCGATTTGCTCCGCAACGTGCCGGGCGTGTACGTGAACTCGGCGCTGGGCGAGGTGAAGAATACGGTGTACTCGCGCGGGGTGTCGGCCAACTCGGTGGGCTCGCTGGCTTCGCCGGCCAACGGGTACTACTACGTGTCGTTGCAGGAAGACGGGCTGCCGGTGACGGGCCTGTCGAGCGGCACGATTTCGCCGGACTATTTCTTTCGCAACGACGTGACCATCCAGCGCCTGGAGGCCGTGCGCGGCGGCACCTCCTCCATTACCAGCGCCAACGCGCCGGGCGGCATCTTCAACTTTCTGAGCAAGTCGGGCAGCAACGGGGCCGAGAACGAGGTGCTCACCCGCTTCGGGCTGGAAGCCGACGGCCGGCAGCCCTACTACCGCGCCGACCTCAACCTGGGCAACAAGCTCAACGACACGGGCCTGAGCTACAACGTGGGCGGCTTTTACCGCTACGCCAACGGCGCGCGCTACGCGGGCTACCCGTTCAACTTTGGCGGGCAGGTGAAGGGCAGCGTCACCCAGAGCTTCGACAAGGGCACCGTGCGGGTGTACGCCTAGTACCTCAACAACCACAACGGCACCACCGTGCCGCTGGTGGGCCAAGGCTTCAACGACGACATCCGGCTGGCGCCCGGCGTGAACAAGGCGGACTCCTACCTGCTGCCGGGCGTGAAAACCCGGGTTCCCAACGGCACCAACACCGACCTGATTGACCTCGACCCCCGCAACCTGAGCCACGCCCGCGACATCACGGGCGGCGTGAGCTTCACCTACGACCTGAGCGACACCTGGTCCATCAGCAACAACGGCAAGTACTCCCGCAAGAACCTGGAGCAGGACGTGAACGTGGCCACCAACTTCACCTACCTCACCGACGTGGTGACGGGCGTGTTCAGCGGCACCACGCCGCTGGGGCCGGGCATCGTCACCTACCGCGACCAGGGCACGGGGGCCATCCGGGCGCAGGTGCAGCAGAATTTCGGGCCGACGGGGCCGCGCTTTGTGGTGCTCAACTCCGACCTGCCCAACGCCGTGCCGGACGCGGTGCGCTACAACGGCTCGCTGAAAAGCAACATCCAGCTGGACGAGTTCATCGACCAATTCACGGTGAGCAAGCGGCTGGGCAACGGCAGCGTCAGCGCGGGCTTGTTTTACGCCCACAGCCGCCTGAAGGGCAACCCCGAGATGCAGGCCGCCGTGCTGGGCCTGACCCCGGTGGAAGACCGGGCCGGCCTGCTCGACGTCACGTTTGTGCCAAGCGTGGGCCCGCGGGCGGGCCAAACGTACCAGATTTCCGAGCCGGGCACGGGCTACCTGAAGCTGGGCGGCTCGTTCGGCTACGGCGCCTACGACTACACCAACGACCAGCTGGCGGGCTTCGTTGGCAACAACCTGAACTTCGGCGACAAGCTCAACTTCGACTGGGGCGTGCGCTTCGAGCACATCCGCCTCGACGGCGTGAACCGCCGCACGGTGCCCACCACCAAGCCCGGCGGCTTCGACGGCGACCCGCTCACGGTGTACGACAATTTTTACGGGGTCTTGGGCCAGAACGACGTGCGGTTCAACAAGCAGCTGAACACGTTGTCCTACTCGGGGGGCCTGAACTACAAACTCACCGAAAACAACGCCGTGTACGTGCGTTACACCCGCGGGCAGAAGTCGCCGGACGTGTCGTTCTACCAGAACTACACCTCGGACTTTGCCGCCACCAACGACCCCAAGTAGCAGGACATCAACCAAATCGAGCTGGGCTACAAGCTGAAAACCAACGGACTGAACCTGGCCGTGACGCCCTTCTACAGCTTGCTCAGCAACGTGGGCAGCACCCTGATTGCCAACGACGAAAACAACCAGAACTACACGCCCGTGCTCTACAACAAGGTGCGGACCGTGGGCGTGGAAGTGGAAGCCGACTACAACCCGTTTAAGTTTCTCAACATCCAGGGCGCCTTCACGGTGCAGAGCGCCAAGTACCCCTCGTGGCAGCCCTGGAACGTGGGCACCAACGGCCGCGCCGACGACGTGGTGGCGGACTTCAGCGGCAACAAGGCCGAAAACAACCCAAGCTTGATTATCAGCGTGACTCCCACGTATTCGGTGGGCAAGTTCTACGCCCTGGTGCAGTGGAGCTACCTGGGCGAGCGCCCGGCCAACCAGCCCAACGCCTACAACCTGCCCGGCTTCAGCCAGTTCGACGGCAGCGTGGGCTACGCCGCCACCAAGAAGCTGTCCTTCGCCGTCAACGTCAACAACTTCACCAACACGCTCGGCATCATGGGTTCGGCTTCGCCCGGCACCGTGGTCGAGTCCTTCAGCCCTCAAAACCTGACCAAAGCGCAGGTGGAAGCCAACCCCAACGCCGTGCACAGCATCATTCCCATTCAGCCCCGGGCCTACTTCCTGTCGGCCGTGTACAAGTTTTGAGGAGCTAAGAGCTACAAGACAGGGCTAGAATTAACCAATGAACCGTCATGCTGAGCGCAGCCGAAGCATCTCTCCGCAGTGGTGATTAATTAGTATCGAGGTAGAGATGCTACGGCTGCGCTCAGCATGACGGCCTGAATGATTGTTGAGCTTATCAAACTGTTTAGAAAGGCGGCTCTGCCCGGTCCGACGCCCTAGGCGTCCGACCGGTTGCCGCAAGCACGATACCCAGAGAGCCGTTACCCGACAACCGGTCGGACGCCTAGGGCGTCGGACCGGCAAGCACCATACTTCCTAAACAGCTTCACAAGCTATTTCCCTACTCCCTTTCCCATGATTAAGCAACTCATCGCCGTGCGCCGCCGCCCCGGCCTCACCCACCAGGAATGCCTCGACTACGTGGAGCACGTGCACGGCGAAATTGCCCGTGGGGGCCCCGAGGGGCTGTTGCGCTACGTGCAGAGCCACGTGTTCGACTCGGCCTTTGGGGCGGCTACCGATTCGGAATACCAGCAGGTGTTCGGGCGCGACTTCGTGACGGAGCTCTACTTTGAGTCGCCGCAAACGATGCACACCAACGGCGAGTCCGAGTACGTGCGCACCGTGGTGCAGCCCGACGAAACGATGTTCAACGAAGTGGCCTCGGTGATGCTGGGCACCACCGCCGAAACGGAAGTGCCCGTGCCCCACCCCGGCCCCGGCCCGGTGAAGGTGATGCACTTCCTCAAGAAAGCCGACGGCCTGGCCGACGAGGACTTTCAGCAGCAGCTGGCCGAGGCGCACGCCGCCCTGCTGGCCCAGCAGCCGGCCATGGCCGCAGCCCTGCGCCGCTACGTGCTCAGCCTGCCCATTCCGGCCATCGGCACCGACGCCAAGTACTTCGGCCCCAGCCGCGGCGGCCGCTACGAGCCCGTGGCCAGCATGTGGTTTGAGGACGAGGCGGCCCTGGGGGCGTTTCGGGCCTACCAGCGGGCCCTGGCCAGCGGCGCGGGCGCCGCGTTCATCGATTTCAGCCAATCGTTTTTCCTGTATACCCGCGAACGAGTCATCATCGGCTAACCAGTTTTCACGCTGCGCCATGCAACATTTTATCCGCGACAACGCCCGCAAATCAACTTTCGGCAACCTGGTGGTCAACACCGTGGTGCCCTACGCCTTGCTGCTCGGCAGCCCGCTGGTCAACCTCAAGGGCGCTACCCCCAACCTGGTGTCGGTGCTGGTGCCGGGCGTGTTCATGTCGGCGCTGATGACGACCATCATCACCTTTGGCGTGATGACGGCCCAGCGCAAGGCGGGCACGCTGGCCCCGGCGCTGCCGGCGGGCACGCCCTGGTTCCCCAAGGCGCTGCTCACGGGCATCGGCATCGGGCTGCTGTTTGCCGTGCCCGTTCTGGCCATCCTACTGGGCCTGCAGGCTTCTTCCGAAAACACGCAGCTTGCCAGGGGCCTCGTGGTGGGCATCTCCACGGTGGTGGGCGGCGTGACGGGCTTGCTCTCGTCGCTGGTCGCGGCGAAGCGGGCCGCCAAGCTGGGCAGCCTGGCCGTGGCCTAGCCCCGTCGGTACCGGCCAAGGGCCCCGGTTGCACGGTTGCGTGCGGCCGGGGCCCTTGGCGTTGGAGGCATTTGTGGGGAGCGGCCGCCTGGGGCCGGCCGCCTACAGCCCCAGCATCCGAATGGCGTTTTCTTTCAGAATGAGCGGTTTCACTTCTTCTTTGAAGCCTGCGTTCTCGAAGTCTTTCAGCCAACGCTCGGGGGTTAGCAAGGGGAAATCGGTGCCGAACAGCATGCGGTGCTTGAGCTGGGTGTTGGCGTACTGCACGAGCTGGGGCGGGAAATACTTCGGCGACCACCCCGAGAGGTCGATGTATACGTTGGGCTTGTGCAGGCACACCGAGAGGGCCTCGTCTTGCCAGGGAAAGCTGGGGTGGGCAATGATGATGGGCGAGTCGGGAAAATGGATGGCCACGTCGTCGAGGTGAATGGGGTTGGAGTACTCCAGGCGCAGGCCGCCCCCGCCCCGCACCCCCGACCCAAAGCCGGAGTGGCCCGAGTGAAACAGCATGGGCAGGCCCGCGGCGGCAATCACCTCGTAGAGTTGGTAGGCCATGCGGTCGTTGGGGTAAAAGCCCTGCACCGTGGGGTGAAACTTGAAGCCTTTCACGCCGAAGTCGTCAATCAGGCGCTTGGCCTCGCGCACGCCCATGCGGCCCTTGTGCGGGTCGATGCTGGCGAAGGCAATCATCACGTCGGGATTGGCCAGGGCGGCTTCGGCAATCTCCTCGTTGGGGATGCGCCGCTTGCCGGTTTGGTGCTCCGAGTCGATGGTGAACATGACGAAAGCCATTTTCTGGAGCCGGTAGTAGTCTATCGTCTCCTGAATGGTGGGCCGGTGGTCGGACTTGAAGTATTTGGCAAAAGCCTCGTCAAGCTCGGGCCGGTAGTCGTCGTGCGGCTGCGTGCAGGAAACTTCGGCGTGCGTGTGCACATCAATGGCCACAAGCGCGTCGAGGTCAAGGCCGGATTTGGATAGTGGTTTGGTAGTGGCTTCCATGTTTTTAGTTGTAGCTGAAGCTATTTAATCATTGCCAAGCAAATCCCAGCCCGTCATGCTGAGCTTGTCGAAGCATCTCTCCCGTGGCAGTAATCAATGTTACTACAACAAAGCAGTAGAGATGCTTCGACAAGCTCAGCATGACGGGCTGACGATTATTCAAACAGCTTATTCGTATTATTTTAAATTGAAAGTCAGGGCTCGCAAAGCTCGAAGCAAGGCAAGCTAAAGGTCGCGCTTTTGCCTACTTCGCGCCCATCCGGATAGCGCCATCCAGCCGGATGGTTTCGCCGTTGAGCATTTGGTTCTCAATGATGTGCCGGGCCAGTGCGGCAAACTCGGCGGGCTGGCCCAGCCGGGCCGGAAACGGCACCTGCTGCCCCAACGAGGCTTGCGCTTCCTCGGATAGATTGGCCAGCAGCGGGGTTTCAAAAATGCCGGGCGCAATGTTCATCACCCGAATGCCGAAGCGGGCCAGCTCGCGGGCCACCGGCAAGGTCATGCCCACGATGCCGGCCTTGGAAGCCGCGTAGGCCGCCTGCCCCACCTGCCCGTCGAAGGCCGCCACCGAGGCCGTCGTAATCACTACCCCGCGCTCGCCGCTAGGGCCGGGCTCGTTGGCTTGCAGGGCGTCCGCGGCCAGCCGCAGCACGTTGAAGGTGCCAATCAAATTGATGGTAACCGTGCGCGTGAAGCTGGCCAGTGCGTGCGGCCCGGCTTTGCCCAGCACCCGCTCGGCCGGCCCTACCCCCGCGCAGTTGATGGCCCCGTGCAAACCACCGAACTGCGCCTGAGCGACGGCAATGGCGTTTTGCACGCTGGCTTCGTCGGTCACGTCGGTGAGCACGAATTTGGCGCGGGGGCCTAGGTCGGCTTCGGCAGTGGCGCCGGCGCTGGGGTTGATGTCGGCGAGCAGGGCGTTGCCGCCGGCTTCGATGAGCAGGCGGGCCGTGGCCAGGCCCAGGCCGGAGGCGCCGCCGGTTATGAAGAAGGTGTGGTTGGGGATGTGCATGGGTGGGATTTTGGATGTTCTGATGGGGCGCCCTCCGCGGGGAACCTCACCCCCTAGCCCCCTCTCCCGCGGAGAGGGGAACTAGCTCTAGCTCTAAACCAAACCTAGACTAAAACTAAAAACTAGTTCCCCCTCTCCGCGGGAGAGGGGGCTAGGGGGCGAGGTGACTAGCCAGCATCGTGCAGCCGCCGCACCAGCTCCGGGTAATTTGCCAGAATGGCCCGTTGGTTCAAGCTGCCTTTGTCCGTGATTTCGCCCCGGTCGAGCTGCGGCACGAAATCGGCAAAAACGGCTTTGCGCACGCAGCTGGCGCTGCCCGTATCGGTGTGGGCGAGGCGGGCCAGCAGCTCATCGAGGGCGGCTAGCAGGGCCGGGTGGCGCACCAGCTCGGCGTGGGGCAGGGCTCCGGCCGCGCACAGGCGCTGGCAGTGGGGCACGTCAGCAAAGACGATGGCCCCGATGTAGCCCTGGTCGTGGCCGGTGATGACGGCGTCGGTAATCAGGCCGCGGCCGGCCTCGACGAGCTTGGCTCGCAGCGTGCCCACGCTCACCCAGGTGCCGGTGTTAAGCTTGAAATCTTCGGCAATGCGGCCGTCGAACACCAAGCCAGCGTTGGGGTCGGCGGGGTCCACGAACCGCAGCGCGTCGCCGGTGCAGTAGAAGCCTTCCTCGTCGAAGGCGGTGGCTGTGGCGCTGGGGTTGCGCCAGTAGCCGGGCATGACGTTGCGACCCCGGTAGCGCACTTCCAGCTTGCCGCCACTGGGGATGAGCTTCAGCTCAAACGCCGGCACGGGCACCCCCAGCAAGCCCGCAAATCCGCCCGCCTTGGCCGAAAACAGCGCCGACGGGCTCGATTCGGTGCAGCCCAGGCCGGTTGAAATCACAATTTTCTCGCCAATGGTTTCCACCGCCAGCGCTTCCAGCGCATCCCACACGTGCTGGGGGAGGCCGGCGCCGGCGTAGAAAAGCAGCTTTAATTCACTGAAGAAGTTTTCGCGCAGCGCGGCATCGGCCCGCAGGTAGGGCAGCAGGTCGGCGAAGCCCTTGGGCACGTTGCAGTACATGGTGGGGCGGCACTCGCGCAGGTTGGCCACGGTGGTGGCAATGCCCGCGGGGGTCGGGTTGCCCGCGTCGAGGTAGAGCGTGCCGCCGTTGTAGAGCGCCAGCCCGAAATTGTGGTTGCCGCCGAAGGTGTGGTTCCAGGGCAGCCAGTCGACCAGCACCAGCCCGCCGTTTTCCATGAAGGGAAAGGTCTGGGTAATCTGCTGCCAATTGGTGCAGACGTTTTCGTGGGTGTTTATCACGCCCTTCGGCAGTCCCGTCGAGCCCGAGGTAAACAAGATTTTAGCTACCGTTTCGGGTTGAATTCGCTCAAAAGCCGCTTCTACTTTCTCAAAATTCTCCACGGGCCACTGCAACACGTCGGCAAACAGCGTCACGTTCGGCAGCTCAGCCGGCGGGTTGTTCACCACCAGCACGGCCGTGTCGCCCGCCAGCGCCCGCAGGGCCGGGGCGTAGGCCGCGCCATCGGCCGCGAAAATCAGCCCGGGCGTGAGCAGGGTCAGCGCGTGCCGCAGCTTCTCAAAATCGGTGGACCGCAGCGCGTACGCCGGGGCGATGACCGACACCGGCAGCCCCACGTGTAGCGCCGCCAAACACAGCAGCCCGTGTTCAATGCTGTTTTCGGAAAGAATGGCCACCGGCCGCTCGGGCGAAACCTCCGTGGCAAGCAGCCAGTGCGCTATGCGCAGCACCTGGGCCAGCGTTTGGGCGTAGGTGAGCTGCCGCCAGGGCCCCAGGCTGCTGCCGGTAGCCGGGGCTTCGCGCTGGGCGATGAACACGCGGTCGGGCGCAAGTGCGGCCCAGTGCAGCAGGCGCTCGGTCATGCGCAAGGGGTGCGGCGCCAGCGGCTCGGTCGAGCGCAGCAAGATGCTGCCATCGGGCCGCTGGGTGTATTGCACGGGGGGGACGCTGGTGGCCACGGGCCGGTAGGGCGCGTGCTTCAGGTCGGAAATAGCAGTTTTCATAACCCTACTTTTTTGGATTTGCCGTCCAGAAACTCCTGCAGGCGGGCCTTGGCCTCGGGTGCGTTTTGCGCGATGGCCGCCGTCAGCGACTCCAGCATGAGGCCCTGCTCCTGGCTGGCATCCACGATGCGGGGCAGGATGTGCATGAGCGCGTAATTGGTCATTCCGGCGTTGGAGGCAACTTTTTTGGCTAGGCCCAGCGCGTGGTCCAGCCCGGCGCCATCGGCCACTAGGTACTGCGACAGGCCGATGCTTAGCCCTTCTTCGGCCCCATACACCCGGCCCGTCAGCATCATGTCGGTCATGCGGGCCAGGCCGATGAGCTTGGGCACCCGCACTGAGCCGCCACCGCCCACGAAAATGCCGCGCTGCCCCTCGGGCAAGGCGTAGAACGTGGAGGCCTCGGCCACCCGAATGTGGCAGGCGCTGGCCAGCTCCAGGCCGCCGCCCACGCAGGCCCCGTGCAGCACGGCCACCACCGGCACCGTGCCGAACTGCACCTGGTCGAGGGCGCGGTGCCACATGCGGGAGTGGTGCAGGCCCTGCACCGCGTCGCGCTCGGTCAGGGCTGATAAGTCCAGGCCCGCGCTGAAGTGGCTGCCCTCGCCGTGAATGACGGCGCAGCCCACGCCGGCCGGTACATTCGCAAACACTTGCTCGATGCCCCGGATGAGTTCGTCGTTGAACGCGTTGCGCTTATCGGGCCGGTTCAGTTTGACCAGCAGGATATTATCCTGAACTTCAACGTGCAGCGTGTCGGGCAAGCCGGGGATTAGGGACATGGCGGGTGGGATTAAAGGGGAAGATTTGGGGGTTCGTTCAACGAGACCTCACCCCCTAGCCCCCTCTCCAAAAGAGAGGGGAGACTAGTTTCTAGTTTTAGCTCCAAAAGTTAGTCTAATACTAGAGCTAGTTTCCCCTCTTTTTTAAAGAGGGGGCTAGGGGGTGAGGTCTCGTTGAACCACTGCAAATAACCAGTTAAAAATCAGCTAACTTTCATCGTATTTTTCGATTTGTTGATAAGAAATTCTTATGAGAAAAGAAGGCATCCCCACCCTTGGGCCTTTTGATTTTCGGGAGGCCTTTTTTGAGTCGTCGGCGCAGGCCCAGGCGTTGCGGCCGCCGTCCAATTATTTCTACATCAGCCGCGTCGAAAGCTTCAAGGATGCCATGAAGCTGCCGCTGCTGCCGCACCGCAAAACGGTGCACGACTTTATGTTCCTCACGCGCGGCCACACCGCCCGCAGCAAGGGCCTCGACCACCACGCCATCGACGCCAACACCTTCTTTTTCCTGCCCGCCTACCAGATTACCACCCATGACCGGATGACGTCCGACGCAGCGGGCTTCTACTGCCACTTCGACACCGAGTTGCTGCGTCACCGCTTCATTCAGCACGACATCACCACCGAGTTTAGCTTTTTGCAACTCATCGGCAACCCCGCGGTGCGCATCGAGCCCGAGGCCCTGCCGCAGATAGAAGGGCTGCTCGCCAACATCGAGGCCGAATACCTGAGCAACCGCCCCGACCGCTATGCCCTGATTCAGGTGTATTTGCTGGCTTTGTTTGTGATAGTGCGCCGCTACGCCACCCCGCCCGACAAGGGCGTGCAAAACGCGGCCCTGCGCATCACGCAGCACTACAAAACGGCCCTGGCCCAACACATCTGCGAGAAAAACCTGGTGGCCGAGTACGCCGCCCTGCTGGCCGTGTCGCCCAACCACCTGCACAAGTGCGTGAAAGCCGTGACCGGAAAATCGGCCCACGACTTGCTCGATGAGATGGTGCTGCTCGAAGCCAAAGTGCTGCTCAAGCAAAGTACGCTGACCATCAGCGAAATAGCGTATAAGATTGGCGAGCAGGACCCCAGCGACTTTGGGCGGTTCTTTAAAGCCAAGACCAAGCTCACACCCACTGAATACCGGCAGTTGGATTGATTTTGCATGGCAATGGCTGGTTTTGCCCTAGTGAGTGAGTGGATAATCACCGCAATTTTGACCCAGCAGAAACAAGGAGACTTCTTGGGCAGGTCCGCCAGGCATTCGGGCCGGCACCTACCAGAATCTGCTCCTCGTCGCGGATTTTGGGACTTACTACCCGGTTGGTACTCAAGCTCGCGTTTGCTCTTAATTGCGCCACTCCTACTCCCACCCAACTCCATGCAGCCAATCTTGCCCGCCGGAGGCCGTCGCGCCCCCTCGCTTCCCTCCTTCCTGCTGGCGGCCCTGCTGGGAGCTGCTGTTTCACCGGTTGCCGCTCACAGCGTCTTGCGCCCCGCGGCACACCGCGTGCAGCGAACGGTGCAGGGCAAAGTGACCGACCAGCAGGGCGTGGCCCTGCCCGGCGCTACTGTGGTGGTGAAGGGCACCACAAACGGCACCACCACCAACCCGGACGGCACCTTCAGTCTGAGTGTGGCCGACGAGGGTGCCATCACGCTGGTCGTCAGCTACATTGGCTACCTGGCCCGTGAGGTAGCGGTGACGGACGGCAACACCGCCGTGGACGTGCAGCTCGTGCCCGACACCAAGAGCCTGGAGGAAGTGGTGGTGACGGGCGTGTTTGACCGGCGCACGCGCATGGACGCCTCGGTGGCCATCTCGTCCATTTCATCCCAGCAGATTGAGCGGGTGGTGCCCAACAGCGCCACCGACCTGCTGCGCAACGTGCCGGGCGTGTACGTGAACGCCTCGCGGGGCGAGGTAAACAGCTCGGTGTACACGCGGGGGCTAAACGTGGGCGGCGGCTTCTACTACGTGTCGCTGCAGGAAGACGGGCTGCCGATTATGGGCGCGCCGGGCAGCAGCGCCACCGACCCCACCCTGAAACCCGACGGCTACCTGCGCGCCGACCTCAACATTGCCAAAGTGGAGGCGGTGCGCGGCGGCACGGCTTCCATCCTGGGGGCCAACGCGCCGGGGGGCATTTTCAACTACATCAGCAAGACCGGCGGCGAAACCTTTGGCGGCGAGGTACGCACCCGCTACGGCCTGGAAGGCAACGTGCGACAGCCCTACTACCGCGTGGATGCCAACGTGGGCGGCCCCCTGAACGCGACCAAGGACCTGACCTTCAACGTGGGCGGCTTCTACCGCTACGCCAACGGGCCGAAGTACCCCGGCTACCCCCTCAGCTACGGCCAGCAGCTGAAAGCCAACGTGCTGAAGAAATATAAAACCGGCTCGCTGAAGCTCTACGGCAAGTTTTTGCACGACCGCACGGCGCAGTTCGAGCAAACCCCGACCATTGACTACGCCGACCCCAGGCCGGTGGAAGGCTTCAACAGCAGCAGCTCGACCCTGATTCAGGGGGTGCAAGCGCGGGTGCCGGGGGCCATTTCGGGCGGCTCCGACGTGGACTACGACTCGCGCAACGTGGGCCTGTACGCCGACAAAAGCATCGGGCTGAACTGGGAGCAGGACCTGTTTGACGACAGCTGGACGCTAACCAACAACGTGCGCTACTCCCAGAAGCGTAACACGCTCAATTCGACCCAGATTGTGTTTCCGGTGCGGGTCGACCAGATTACGTTTTACGGCGTGGCGGGCATGGCCGGGCGGTTCGGCACGTACAACTTCTTCAACCCCGGCACGGGGGCGTCGTACGGCTCGGTGCAGCAGCTGCCGCCCGCCGGGCCGGGGGGCATCCGCTTCATTCCCAACAACCTGAACCTGCCGGGGGCGGGGGTGCAGCCCAACTCACTGTTCTACAATCCGCTGTCGTACAACGACATCAGCATTTCGGAAATCATCGACCAAGGCGCCATCACCAAGCGGCTGGAGAAGATGAGCTTCACGCTGGGCGGCTACTTTTCGCAGGCCCGCACCGAGCGGGAAAACACCCTGCCGCTGGCGCAGGGCTTCGGCACCGTCCAGAACCGGCCGCAGCTGGTAGGCATCAACTACACGAACCTGGCGGGGCAAACCTTCGACCTGACCGACCCCAACGGCGTGGCCAACTACGGCGGCGGCGGCACCTACTACAACAACGCCCTGGTGACACAAAAAGCCGCGTTTTTTGGGCACAACTGGACGCTTACCGATAAGCTGAACCTCGATTATGGCCTGCGCTTCGAGAACTACGCCATCGAGTCGCGCCTCACCACGCCCGTGCGCCAGGCCGACAGCCCCACCGGCGTGGATGGCAACGCCACCACGCTTTATGATAACCGCGTGCTGGGCTCCAGCCCCGAGCAGGGCTTTGACAAGAGCATTTCCACGCTCTCGTACTCGGCGGGCCTCAATTACAAGTTCAGCGAAGGGCTGGCGCTGTACGGGCGCTACTCGCAGGGCCGCAAGTCGCCGGATTTGGGCTTCTTCTTCGACATCGCCAACCAGTCGCTCACTTCCAACATTGCTGTGGAGGCCCAGAGCACGCAGATGGCTGAGCTGGGCCTGAAAGTGCGCAGCAAGAAGCTCAACGTCTTCGTCACGCCGTTTTATACGCTGCTGAGCAACGTGCCGAATTTCCAGATTTTTCAGAACGTGGACCAGACCTACTACGCCCCGCCGCGGGTGTACCAGAAAGTGGAAACCGCGGGCCTGGAAGTGGAAGCCAACTACGCCTTCACCCCGCACCTGAGCTTGCGGGCCGTGGGCATTGCGCAGCGCTCGAAGGCACTAGACTACCAGGTGTACCTGGCCAACGCCAACGGCGCGGACGACGACGTGCGGGTGGATTTTTCGGGCAACAACACCGACAACGTGGCCCCGCTAATGCTGACCATCACGCCCACTTACAGCGTCGACAAGTTCTACGCCTCCGTGACGTACCAGCACATGGGCGCGCGCTGGGCCAACGTGGCCAACGCTTTTAAGCTGCCGGCCTACAACACGTTTGACCTGAACGCGGGCTACAACCTCAACAAGCACTTCCTGCTGCAGGCCAGCCTCAACAACGTGTTCAACACCTACGGCATCCTGAGCTGGGCCGCGCCCGGCGGCTTCCCGGCGGCCCTCGACACGCAGGGCTTCACGCCGGCCATGCGCGAGGCCAACCCCACCCAAGTGTACTCGACCCTCTCGGTGCTGCCCCGGGCCCTGTACTTCACGGCCGCTTATAAATTCTGATTTTCGATGAAGCTCATCACCTTTCGCAACCCCGCCGGGCATGCGCGGGCCGGCTGGCTGCTACCCGACGGCGTGGTTGACATGCACGCCGCCAGCCAGGGCGCCCTCCCCGCCGACATGCTTACGTTCATCACCGACTACGCCCGGCACCGCCAGCACATCGACGCCCACCACCTGCTGGCCGCCCCCGCCACCTACCCGCTGGCCGAGGTGCAGCTGCTGGCCCCGCTGCCCAACCCACCCAGCTTCCGCGACTTTCTCACCTTCGAAACCCACATTAAGAACGCCACGGCGCGCGCCGGCCACCCCGTGCCGCCCGAGTGGTACCAGGTGCCGGTGTTCTACTTCTCCAACGCCACCGTGATGGCCGGCCCCGGCCAGCCGGTGGCCCGCCCGGCCCGCTGCGAGCGCCTCGACTACGAGCTGGAGCTGGCCGTGGTCATCGGCAAGGAAGGCCGCGACATCCGGCCCGAAAACGCCCACGAATACATCCTGGGCTACACCATTCTCAACGACTGGACCGCCCGCGACCTGCAGGCCCAGGAGATGCGCGTGATGCTGGGCCCCGCCAAGGGCAAAGACTTCGCCACCAGCCTGGGGCCCTACATCGCCACCCCCGACGAGTTGGCCGCCTACGCTACCCCCGACGACCGCCACGACCTGCGCATGACCGCCACCGTGAACGGCCGCCTGCTCTCGGATGGCAACTTCCGCACCGTGCACTACACCTTCGGCCAGATGCTGGCCCGCGCTTCGGAAGACGTGACGCTGTATCCCGGTGACGTTATCGGCTCGGGCACCGTGGGCTGGGGCTGCCTCATGGAACTAGGTCCCGAAACCCACCGCTGGCTGGAACACGGCGACGTGGTGGAGCTGGAAATCACGGGCCTGGGCAAGTTGACCACGCCCATTGTGTAGGGGGTGAGGTTCCGCGAAGAGCGACAAACCCCACACAACCACCAATATTCCAACCTGCATTCCGATGAAATTCATAGACCTTTCGGTGCCTTTGGGCCGCGACATCAAAGACCCGCTGCCCTTCGCCATCACCTACGAAAACCACGAAGCCAGTGTGGGCATGATGGCCCGCATGGCGGGCGTCGAGCCCGGCGATTTTGAGGGCGGCCGCGCCCTGGCCGGCGAAACCCTCACCCTCACCGGCCACGCGGGCACCCACGTCGACGCGCCCTGGCACTACTGGCCCACGTCGGAGGGGCGGCCGGCCCGCACCATCGACCAACTACCGCTGGAGTGGTTTTTTGGCGCGGGTGTGGTGCTGGACTTCCTCGACCAGCCTGATGGCTACGCCCTCACGGTGGCCGACCTGGAAGGCGCCCTGGACCTCCTGGACTACCAACTCAAGCCTTTCGACATCGTGCTGATTCACACCGGCACCGACAAGAAAATGTTCGACCCGGCCTACGCCCGCTCGGGCCCCGGCGTGTCGGCCGAGGCCACGCGCTGGCTCATCGGGCAGGGCATCAAGGTGATGGGCATTGACACCTGGGGCTGGGACATTCCGATGAAATACCAGGCCGCCGACTACAAAAGCAACCCGCGCGCGGGGGTGTTGTTTGCCGCCCACCTAGTGGGCCGCGAGCACGAATACTGCCAAATTGAGAAGCTTGCTAACCTCAATCTGCTGCCCAAAACCGGCTTCAACATCAGCGCCTTTCCGGTGAAGGTGCAGGGAGGCAGCGCCGGCTGGACCCGGGCCGTCGCTTTTGTGGGCGAGTAGCAGCTGAGCACTCTGGTTTATAATAAATTAAAAACGGTCATGCTTGATAAGAACGGTCATGCTGAGCTTGTCGAAGCATCTCTACCGCTTCGTTAGTTCAGCTTGATTACTGCTGCGGTAGAGATGCTTCGACAAGCTCAGCATGACCGTTCTTCCACCAAGCACCAACAACCAAGCACCAAATTCCATGAGCCCCCAGCCTTCCCCCCGCTACGCCTGGTTCGTTGTCCTGCTGCTGACGCTGGCCAACGTGTCGTCGTTCATTGACCGGCAGATTCTGAGCTTGCTCGTCAAGCCCATTAAGCACGACCTGCACCTGTCCGATACCCAGGTGAGCCTGCTGCTGGGCTTGAGCTTTGCGGTGTTTTACACCATTTTTGGGATGTTCATCGGTCGGCTGGCCGACCGCTACAGCCGGCGCAACCTCATTGTGGGCGGCATTGTGGTCTGGAGCGTGATGACGGCCCTCTGCGGCGGCGTGCGGACTTATGCGCAGTTCTTTTTTGCCCGCATGGGCGTTGGGGTCGGCGAGGCCACGCTGTCGCCTTCGGCCTACTCGATTATCGCCGATTATTTCCCCAAAAAGCGCCTGGCCCTGGCCATGAGCGTCTTCACCATGGGCATTTTTCTGGGCTCGGGGCTGGCGTTGGTGGTGGGCGCCGGCCTCATCGCCCGCATGCCCACCGAGGGGCTGCGCCACGTGCCGCTGTTCGGCGACGTATTTCCGTGGCAGGTCGTTTTCTTCTACGTGGGCCTGCCGGGCCTGGTCGTGGCCCTGCTGATGCTGGCCGTGCGCGAGCCGGCCCGCCGGGGGTTGCTGCAAGCCCACGGCACGGCTGCCCACCCCAGCCTGGCCGAGTCGCTGCGCCTGGTGTTTGCGCACCGCCGGGCCTACTTGTTCATCTGTTTCGGCATTGCCTGCACGGCCATGGTCAGCTACGGGCTCACGGCCTGGATGCCCACGTACTTTGTGCGCACCTTCGGCTGGAGCATCCCGCGGGCGGGCGTCAGTTTCGGGCTGGTGCTGGTGGGCTCGTCCATTGCCGGGGTGCTGTTTGGGGGCTGGTACGCCGACTACCTCACCAAAAAAGGCGTGGCCAACGGCCGGCTGCGTATTGGCCTGATTACGAGCGTGGGCTGCATCCTGTCCGTGTTCATTCCGCTGCTGCCCAACCCGCAGGTGGTGCTGCTGGCCCTGGTGTTTCCGTCGTTTCTGCTAGCCATGCCGATGGGGGCCGCCACGGCCGCCATTCAGGAAATCATGCCCAATCAGGTGCGGGCGCTGGCCTCGTCCATCTTCCTGTTCATCCTCAACCTCGTGGGCCTGGGCCTGGGCCCCCTGCTGGTGGCCTTGTTCACTGACTACCTGTTTCACGACGAAGGCGCGATTCGCTATTCCCTCACGCTGCTGTTGGTGGTGGGCGGCCTGCTGGGCACCGGCTTTTTCCTGGCCGCCATGCAGCCCTACCGCACGGCCCTCGCGGCCAACCAAGCCAGCATTTTGGCAGCTGAGCCGGCGCTGGCGGTACAGCCGGCTTAAGGGTTGTTGAATGCATTCGAGCGGCTTGGTTGCGCTCCGCAATTGGACTTCACCCCCAGCCGCTCTCCCCAGGAGAGAGGAGCCTAACGAATTGTAGCGTGGACTTTGCGAGTCCGCGCTTTGCGGGATGTTCGCCCAGGCGCGGACCCGCAAAGTCCACGCTACGAGCCGCGCCGGCCACTTACCACAAGCACTACTTTTCACATGGAACTGCGGCAGCTGAAATACTTCGTGGGCGTAGCCGAGGAGCTGCACTTTGGCAAAGCGGCTCTTCGGCTCTGTGTTTCGCAACCCGCGCTTAGCCAACAGATTAAACTGCTGGAACACGAGATTGGGGTTGACCTGTTCGTGGGCATTCGGCGCACCCAGCAGCACCGGACCGAGCTCACCGAGGCCGGCACGGTTTTCCTGGTGGAGGCCCGGCGCATCTTGCAGCTCAGCGAGCGCGCCGTGGAAAATGCCCGCCGCATCGGCCTGCAGCAAACCACCGTGCGGCTGGGCGTGTACAAGACAATGATTCGGGAGCGCATCATGGAAATCGTGAAGCTGTTCGCCAGCCACGTTCCCGAAACCGAGTTGAAAATTGTGGAATTCCCCACCTTTCTGGCCGTGCAGGACGCCCTGCTCGACGAAACCATTGAGCTGGGCGCCACGCTCTTGCCGTTGCAGCACCCCGAGCTGGCGGCGGCCTCGTTCCGGGCCGGCACCCTCAAGGTGCTCCTGGCGCAGGACCACCCGCTGGCCGCCCGCCCCGTGCTCACGCTCGATGAGCTGAAGGGCGAAAAGTGGATAGAAATCAATAAGTCGCTGCACACCGTTTTCGAGGAGATTGAGTTGATGTGCCGCCGTGCCGGTTTCAGCCGCGAGTCCTTTATCGTGCAGGAAGTCAGCTCCATTGAGCTGCTAGGCGGGCTAGTGGGCCTGGGCATCGGCATTGCCTTCGTGCCCACCTTCTTCGACGCCGACCGGGTGCCCGGCGTGGTGGCCAAGGCCCTGGCTAACGCCGACGGCACGGCCTTCAACGGGGTGGCCATCAACCAGGCCGTGGCGTACAAAACCCGCAAGGTGGCGCCCGCCCTGCAGGCGCTGGTGGGCCTAGTGAGCGGGCTTTAGCGGGCCAGCTCCTGCTGGGTTACCGCCCGCCCCTGCCGAAACTGCTTGGGCGACAGCCCGCTATGCTGACGAAACAGCCGGGAGAAATAGGCTGGGTCCTCAAAATTGAGCGCATACGCCACCTCCGAAATGGTGAAGGAGGTGTGCACTAAGTACTTCTGCGCCTCGGCCACAAAGTAGCTCTGCACCACCCGTACCGCCGTTTTCTGGGCCACGGCTTGGCACACGCGGTTCAGGTGCACCGGAGTGATGCGTAGCTCGGCGGCGTAGGCGGCGATGGTTTTCTGGGGCCGGCGCGCTTCTTTCACCCGCTTCAGAAACGCCTGGAACAGGGCTAGGCTGCGGTTGTTTTGCACTAGGCCGTGCTCGTTTTGCTGGTGGGCCAGGCGAAAAATGGTGGTGAACAGCAGGGTAAAAAGCGCGGGCACCATGGTTTCGCGCGCGGGCATGTTTCCAAACAGCTCTGCCCTGATTTTCGCGACAATGTGCAGGCTCTCCGCGAACAAAGCGGGCGCGTTGGCGCCGGGCAGGATGTGCAAACTGTCCAACCCGCTGCGCACGGGCGAGGCCGGCCCAAACAGCGCCTCCACGTAGGCGGCCGACAGCGTCAGCACGGTGCCGCGGATGGTGGCGGCGAAGGCAAAGCCGTGCAGGGTACTGTCGGGGATGACTAGGAGGCAGGGGCCGCTAAACGTGTGTTCCCGCTGCTCGACCAGCAGACGGCCTTCCCCTTCTTCGATGCAGAACACCTGAAACAAATAGGCGTGCACGTGCGCCGGAATAACCCAATTGTACTGCTGGCTACGGGTTTCGAGCGGTTCGCAGTGCACAAAGTCGGGCAGCACGGCCGGGCCGTTATCGCCGTACAGGCCGTTGAAGTTGAGAATGGCGGGCATGGAAGAAAGCAGCGGGTTAAGGACGCCCTAGCAGGTGCTTCGCCGCGGTGCGAGCAAGCTGCAAAATATACTGGCCGCGGTGCAGTCAATAGTGATTGTGATGGCCGTTTGCAGAGGCAATATAGGTTTAATCCGTCCAATAACTTAGCGAATATATCTAAGTCGCTCACTTGCGTGGTCTCTACTTTTACGACGTGCTGCTTGGCACCTTTTCCCTAAGCCAGTTACGATGAATGCCCCCTATTTTGACACGCAGCCCCCGCACCTCTACCCTGAGTACAAGTCGACCATCCTGCGCAGCCCCACCCAGGCGCTGCTGCCCGTGCGCGAGCTGATTCGGGACCGGAGCATGCCGGTGTTTGGGGAGTCGGTGCTGCAACAATTCGACAATGACCTGACCAAGAATGCCCGCGTGAACGGCGAGCCCATCGGGGAGCGCATCAAGGTGATGGGGCGGGTGCTCGATGACCGCGGCCGGCCGTTGCCCAACGTGCTGCTCGAAATCTGGCAGGCCAACGCCGCTGGGCGCTACGTGCACCGCGCCGAAGTCCACGATGCCCCGCTCGACCCCAATTTCCTGGGCGGCGGGCGCGTGCTGACCGATAAAGAAGGCCGGTATTCCTTCTACACCATCAAGCCGGGGGCTTACCCCTGGGGCAACCACTACAACGCCTGGCGGCCGAACCACATCCATTTTTCGGTGCTGGGCCACCAGCTGGAGCACCGCCTGGTGACGCAAATGTACTTCCCCGGCGACCCGCTTTTTGAATTCGACCCTATCTTCCAGGCCGTGCCCGTCCACGCCCGCGAGTTGCTCATCGCCACCTTCCGCATGGACTGGACGGAGCCCGAATTCGCCCTGGCCTACCAGTTCGACATTGTGCTGAACGGCCGCCACCAAACCCCCTTTGAGTAGTGGTGGATTGGTGGATTGGTGGGTGGTGAGTTTGACTTTCCTCTTGCGCCACTTGCGCCACACGCGCAGTCAAAACATCAAATCCACCACCTCACAAGTTCACCATTTCACCAATGGAGCGCCTCCGCCAAACTCCCTCGCAAACCGTGGGGCCGTTCTTTGCTTACAGCCTGACGGCTCAGCAGTACGGCTATCCGTACGACAGCATTGTGGGCCACGCCCTGCTGGGGCCCGCCACGCCTGGGGAGCACATCCTGATTACGGGCCGCGTGCTCGATGGCCAGGGGGCCCCCGTGCCCGATGCTGTGGTGGAGCTCTGGCAGGCCGACGCGCAGGGCCGCTACCGCACCGCGCCCATCAGCCCCAAGGACGACGACGGCACGGCGTTCACCGGCTTCGGGCGAGTGGGTACCGGCACGCAGCCGGGAGCCCGGTTTCAGTTTGAAACCATCAAACCGGGTGCCACTGGGCCCGGGCAAGCCCCGCACATCAACGTGGTGCTGTTTATGCGCGGCTCGTTGCGGGGCTTGCACACGCGGCTCTACTTCTCCGACGAAGCGGCGGCCAACGCCCAGGACGAGCTGCTGGCCGCCGTGCCCGCCGCGCGCCGCGCCACCCTGCTGGCGCAAGCCACTGAAGATTTCAGCCGCCCCAGCTACCGCTTCGATATTCGCCTGCAGGGCGAAGGCGAGACGGTATTTTTTGACCTCTAAGCCAAGCGCATGCCCGGCCTCTCCCACCTCGTCTTCACTCACCCGCCCGTCGACGCGCTGTTTGCCGCCGAGGCGCAGGTGCGGGCCATGCTGAGGTTTGAGCAGGCGCTGGCCCGGGCCGAAGCCACGGTGGGCGTCATCCCCGCAGCGGCAGCCGATGTTATTGCCACGGTGTGCCAAGCCGCGGATTGGGACCTCGACGCCCTCGCCCAGCAAACCCTGCTGGCCGGCAACCCCGCCATTCCGCTGGTGAAAATGCTCACCCAGCGCGTGGCCCGGCTCGATGCCGAAGCCGCCAAATACGTGCATTACGGCGCCACCAGCCAGGACGTGCTCGACACGGCCCTGGTACTGCAGCTGCAAGCCGCCCTGGACCTCATGGAGGCGCAATTGCGGCCCTTGTTGGAGCTACTGGCTGCCCTGGCCACCGCGCACCGCAACACGCTGATGACGGGCCGGACCCTGCTGCAACAGGCCCGCCCCATCACCTTTGGCTACAAAGTGGCGGGCTGGCTCGATGGCCTGCTGCGCGCTCAGGGACGCCTGACCCGCCTGCGGGCCGAGGCGCTGGTACTGCAATTTGGCGGAGCGGTGGGCACGCTGGCGACCCTGGGAGTGCAGGAACCGGCGGTAATTGCCCAATTGGCCGGGGAGCTGCAACTCCCCGCGCCAATGCTCCCCTGGCACGGCCAGCGCGACCGGCTGGTGGACCTGGCCGCCGCGCTTGGCATCGTGTGCGGCAACCTGGGCAAGCTGGCCCACGACGTGGTGCTGCTCATGCAAACCGAAGTGGGGGAAGTGCACGAGGCCGCGGCGGCCGGCAAGGGCGGCTCCTCGGCCATGCCGCACAAGCGCAACCCCGTGACCGCCACGTTTCTGGTAGCCATTGCCGGCCGCACCCCGGCGCTGGTTCACACCCTGCTGGCGGGCCTGAGCCAGCACGAGCACGAGCGCGCCGCCGGGGCCTGGCACGCCGAGTGGGAAGTGCTGCCCGAGCTCTGCCGCCTAACCGCGGCCGCTCTCGCCCACGCCCATGACCTGCTGAGTGGCCTGGAAGTCGACCGCGACCGCATGCGCCACAACCTGGAGCTAACCCAGGGCTTGATTTTCGCCGAAGACGTGACCGCTGCTCTCACGCCGCACCTGGGCAAGACGGCCGCGCATCAGCTCATCGAAGCGGCCAGCCAGGAGGCGCCGCGCCTGGGCCAGCACCTGCGTGAATACCTGCTTCAGTTGCCCGAAATTCAGCACTGCCTCTCGCCCGACGAGCTCAGTGCCTTATTCGACCCGGCCCGGGCCACCGGCCTCAGCCACTACTTCACCGACGCCGTGCTGGCCCGCCGTCGTTTAGCATTGAACAGTGAACAGTGAACAATGGACCGTAAGCAAAAGGAACGTCATGCCGAGCGCAGCCGAGGCATCTCGCTCGGGGCAGTAGCTCAACCGTGAGGACGAAG
>NZ_DASVSI010000165.1:0-20832 GCF_036388155.1 Hymenobacter sp.
GCGAGTCCTAACGCCTGCTACTCGCGGACTGAAAGTCCGCGCTACTGTACAGCGACCCCGAAACGGCGCTATTACAAACGTTGGATAAAGGCAGTGCCAACTACACTTTGAGAGGTTTGTGACCTGGCCGGTGGCGTTTTACCATCCGCAAAGGCGTGGCGGCGTGAGGCTTGTTTACGGGCCCGGCTTGGCACAACTCGGTGTTCAGCCCCAGCAGGAAGTGCACCACGCCTTGGGCTTCGCGCGGGACAAGCGAGTAGGCGAAGGTTTCCAGCAAACCAACTGCTTCGGCCAGGGACACCGGGCCCAACGCCATGCCGTTGAGGTGCTGGCGGGCGTACCCCATGGCGCGGTGCGGATAAAGACGGCGCAGTACCTGCCGCAGGCCAGTGGAGCGAAAAATAGGGGGATTCATGACTAAAATGGTAAATAGGCGCCCGCCAAACGCTACCGCTCAGTGGGCTGCCGGTTAATTCAGAATTCCATGGGCACTTCCATCAGCAGCAGCTCGGCGTTGCTGTCGGCGCCGATGGCCAGCTTGTCGGCTTCCCAGATGCCGAAGCCGTCGCGGCGGTGCAGGGCCTGGCCGTTGATGGTCACGTCGCCTTCCAGCACGAAGGCGTAGACGCCGTTGCCGGCTTTTTTCACCGCGTAATCGGCCGCGAATCCTTGGTCCAGGTTGCCCAGGTGAAACCAAGCGTCCTGGTTGATGTGGGGGTTGGTGCCGTCGCCGGCGGGCGACACCACTTGCAGGAACTGGTTGTGGCGGGCTTCCGGGGCGAAGGTTTGCTGCCCGTAGTTGGGCTTAATGCCCCGTTGGCTGGGAAAAACCCAGATTTGCAAAAACTTCACTTCCTGGTGCGGGTTGTGGTTTTTTTCGGAGTGGGCCACGCCGGTGTCGGCGCTCATCACCTGCACGTCGTGCTCGCGAATGACGGTTTTGTTGCCCATCGAGTCCTGGTGCTCCAAGTCGCCGGAAAGCGAAATGGAGATGATTTCCATGTTGTCGTGCGGGTGCTTGCCGAAGCCCATGCCGCCGGCTACGGTGTCATCGTTCAGCACGCGGAGGGCGCCGAAGTGCAAGCGCTCAGGGTATTGTACCCGGCGAAGCTAAAGAAGTGAAAGGAGTTGAGCCAGCCGTGATTGGCGTGGCCGCGGGTGTTGGCAGGATGCAGAATAGTGCGGGCCATGATGAGGCGGTGTGAGAATAAATTTGTATGACAAATGTACATACATTTAATGTCTATACATTGTTTAATTCAGAATAGTTTAATTGAATCCACGTGGCAGTGCATCGCACAAGGGCGGTAGCCGGATAGGGCAGCAGTATCTGCCAGTTGGCCAGCGACCGTGACGGAGCCGCAACTGACGAACCAGCGCAGGAGTAGCTCCGAGAAAGGGTGTGGACGCACATGCGCCGAGTAAGCAGCGGGGGAGTGAAATGGGGGCTCCGAGGTGCCGTGCTCATAAGCTCAGGTGAGCGTTTTGCAAATCCCAGACCAGCATAAACTAACGGCTAGGAGCTGTGCAAAAGGCTTACGTTTCTACAACGGTTTATATAAGCCGCCGTATGGTTAATGAGCTGCTTTTTAGATACTTATTGATGAGCTTATCGGCTTTAAGCTAATTGTTCAGGTAAGTAGCAGGCAGCTTTCACCTTTTCAATCTCAACTCATGGCAACAAGAAATTCGCACGTGGCGGCTGGCTTGTATGGGGACGCCCACACGCCCGTCAGCGGCCTTGCCCAGCCGAACGTGGGGGCAACCGAACGGATACTATCGGCGGCGGGCGGTGCGCTGCTGGCCTATTATGGACTGCGCAAGCGCCGCGAGTCGAAAGGGCTCGGCCTGGGGCTGGCGGCGCTGGGCACTAGTTTGGTGCTGCGCGGGGCCAGCGGCTATTGCCCCGTCAACCAGCTGGTGGGTCGCGACACGTCGGAACAGGCGCCGTCCAAAACCATCAAAATAGTGGAGACTTTCACCATCAACCGCCCGGTGGCCGAGGTGTACGAGTTTTGGCGGAAGCTGGAAAACCTCCCCCGGTTCATGCAGCACATCGAAAGCGTGGTGCAGCTCGACGAGCGCCGCTCGCACTGGAAGGCCAACGTGCCAGGCGGCCTGCTGAACGTGGAATGGGAGGCCGAAATCGTCAACAACGAACCCAACCTGCTGCTGTCCTGGCAGTCGTTGCCCGGCTCGGAGGTAGACAACGCCGGCGAAGTCCGCTTCTTGGACGCGCCCGGCGACAAAGGCACCGAAGTGCAGGCCGTCATTCACTACCGCGCCCCCGCTGGCGCACTGGGCCGCGGCGTGGCCAAGCTTCTCAACCCGGCCCTGGCCGAGATGGTGCGCTCCGACCTGCGCCGGTTCAAGCAGCTCATGGAGGCCGGCGAGATTACCACCATCACCGGTCAGCCTTCTGGGCGGGGCCGCGACTTGGGGTAACGCCCACCGGCCGCCACGTTCTCAAACTTCTCCAAACACCTAATTGCCAGAACCTATGAAAGCATTGTGCTGGGTGGGAACCAACCGCCTGAACGTCGAAAAAGTACCCGACCCCGAAATCATCAACCCGCGCGACGCCATCGTGCGCGTAGGGCTGTCCTCCGTTTGCGGCTCCGATTTGCACTTGCTCGACGGCTACGTGCCCACCATGCGCGAGGGCGACATCATCGGCCACGAGTTCATGGGCGAGGTGGTGGAAGTGGGGCCGGAGGTGAAGAATTTTCGGAAGGGCGACCGGGTGGTGGTGGCGTCGGTACTGGGCTGCGGGGGCTGCTGGTTTTGCGAAAACCAAGCCTGGTCGCACTGCGACAACAGCAACGCCCACGCCACCTTGGCCGAGAAAGTGTACGGCTACCCCACGGCTGGCATTTTCGGCTATTCCCATGCCTTCGGCGGCTACGCGGGCAGCCACGCCGACTACATTCGGGTGCCCTTCGCCGACCGCGGCATGTTCAAAATTCCCGACGGTGTGAAGGACGAAGCGGCGCTTTTCGTGTCCGATGCCTTCCCTACGGGCTTCATGGGGGCCGATATGGCCGACATTGCGCCCGGCGACGTGGTGGCCGTGTGGGGCTGCGGCGGCGTTGGCCAAATGGCCATCCGCAGCGCTTTCTTGCTGGGCGCCAGCCGCGTCATCGCCATAGACCGCTTCCCGGAGCGGCTGGCCATGGCCCGCACCCGGGGCCGCGCCGAAACCCTCAACTACGAGGAAGTGGACGTGCTCGAAGCGCTGAAAGAAATGACCGGCGGCCGCGGCCCCGACCGCTGCATCGACGCCGTGGGCATGGAAGCTCACACGCCCGGCCTGGAACATTACTACGACCTGGTGAAGCAGCAAATCAAGCTCGAAACCGACCGCCCGGCCGTGCTTCGGCAGGCCATCATCGCGTGTCGGAAGGGCGGCACGGTGTCCATTGTGGGCGTGTACGGCGGCTTTATCGACAAATTCCCGATGGGGGCGGCCATGAACAAAGGCCTCACCTTCAAGATGGGCCAGATGCACGCCCAGAAATACATTCCGCGCCTGCTCGAACACGTACAAAACGGCGACGTCGACCCGTCCTACATCCTCACCCACCGCTGGCCCCTGGAACGCGGCCCGGAAGGCTACAAGATGTTCAAACACAAAACCGACGAGTGCATGCGGGTAGTGTTTGCCCCGTAGCGCGGCCTCGTTTGAAAGCGCCCGTACCGGCCCCGTCCTGCTAAGGGCGGGGCCGGTTTTTTGTGCTCAGAGTCGACTTTACGCGTACAAAGTGGCGAAAGGCAGCCGGCCAATACCTTTGCCAGCACATTTCCTCCTCGCCCCGGCCCCACATGATTCGTACGGTAATCTTTGATATGGACGGCGTCATTATCGACACCGAACCTTTGCACCACCACGCCTTTTTCTCGGTGTTTGCCGAGTTGGGCCTCAACATCACTCAGGAGGAATACGCCACCTTCCTTGGCGGCTCGACCCGCAACGTATTCCAAGGGCTGAAAGAGAAATACCACTTGACGCAGGACGTGGAAACCCTGCTGCTGCGCAAGCGCGAGCTGTTCAATAAGGCCTTTGACGAGGACGCCGGCCTGGATTTACTGCCCGGCGTGCGGCAGCTCATCGAAGACTTGCGCGCGCATGATGTGCAGCTGGTCGTCGCGTCTTCGGCCTCCAAAGCCACCATCCAGCGCGTATTCGACCGGTTCGACCTCAAGCCCTACTTTGCGCACGTCGTCAGCGGGGAGGATTTCGAGCGCTCCAAGCCCGACCCGGCCATCTTCCTCCACGCGGCGGCCGCGGCCGAAACGCCAGTAACCGAATGCATCGTTATCGAAGATGCGGCCAACGGTGTGGCGGCCGCCAAGGCGGCGGGCATCTACTGCGTTGCCTACGCCAGCCCGCACTCGGCCGGCCAGGACCTGCACCAAGCCGACGGCATCATTCAGGACTTCGCGGAACTGACGGCCGAAAGCATCATGGCCATTACGCCAGCTGCATAACGTCCGATTTTACTTGCGCGCGGCCCTCAAAACCGCTTGAGCTCGCTAGCTTCAAAATCCCACTCTGGTGTGCTCACCACGCCCTCTGCGGCTTGCACGGGCATCCAGGCACTCGCGCCCCAGGTATCCCGGAGCACGTGGATGTTCTGGGCCGGCATGTAACTCTGAGCCAGCAGCATGAACTTCTGGTGGGTGGCTGGGTTTTCGGCCACGTCCACCACCAGCACCGCGTGGCCCGGCGCCCCGCCGTGAACGAACACATCGCCGGGCTCCACGGCTGTCAGCGGCTTGGCTGTCAGCTCACGGCTGAGCGACTTTGTGCCCGCGTAGCCGAAGGTGGGCACGAGGTAGCGGCCCAGGGCCGCGTGGGTGGGCGCTTCGGCCGGCCGGGTGGCCGGCGTCACCTCTTCACCATTCACCTTAAATGTCTTGCCCGCCACGAAATCAGAAAACCAGAAGTCGTAGCCTGTGGTCAGGTGGAAATGCACCTTGTTGGGGTCGTGGCTGAACAGGTATTCGGCCCGCAGGCGAATGACGGCATCGGCGCACTGCTGTAGGTCTTTGCTGCCGATGTCGATGTTCACCACGCCCGCCACCACGTCCTGCCGGTCTTTCAAGCCGCCGTTAAACAACCGGGCCTTGGTGCCCGCAGGCAGCAGCGGCAAGTAGCGCAGCCACTCGCCCCAGGAGCCGCTGGCCACCGCCACGCGCCGGCACCCCGCGGGCACTGGAAACCGAACCGCCAGGCTTTCGGAGGCTTTCGCCGGCTGCTTCAGCCAAGGGTAAGAGCAGCCGGAAGGCAGTTGGAACTCCGGCGCCGGGTGGCGGGCCAGCAGCAGGAGCGGCAGGGCCGCGAAGAAGCAATAGAAAGAATTTGCCCTCATCTGAAACATCGGAAAAGCAAACGAGCCTGCGCTAAGCAGGCTCGTGGAGGCGAAGACCGGCGATGTAACGGAAGTCTTTTCTGTTTAGTGTATACAGGGCAAAGCCGTGGTGCAGGGCCGTGGCGGCAATAAGGGCATCGGGCAAGGACAGGCGGTGGCTGAGGGGAAATTGTTCCATCAACTGCACCGCTAGTTGGCTGATAGGCGGGTGCACCGGCAGGTGCGTGAGGGGCTTGGTGCCTTTGAGAATGAAGGCGAGGTCTGTCTTGTTTCGCGCTCCGAAAATCAATTCGGCCCTGGTGATGTCGCTGATGCACAAATTAGGCAGCCCGATGTTGCGGAGTTCCAGTACCACTCCCGGCTGATTTTTGAGCAGCTCAATGATAATGTTGGTGTCACAAATCGTCATAGCTGCGCGCCGTCGGCACGTTGCCACGCTTGCTGTCGCAGCGTCTGGGCGTCAACGTCGCGGTCGGCCCAAAGGCCCGCCATGGCCCAGAAATCCGACTCTGCGTCCGGTGGTGATTGCGGCACGAGTGCCAGCGACCGAATACGCTCGGCCCGCACAAGGTCGAAATGACTCAATAGTTCCATTACCAAATCAAGTTTGCTTTGGTCGGCTACCGTCAACAGAATTTGTTCTTCACCGGGCGGGTTTTGCGAAGGGGTCATGGCTGCACAAGGCTAGGTTTTGGCGGCTTTGGGTTTAGCGGCCGGCTTTTTAGCGACGGTCGTTTTCTTCTTCGCGGCAGGTTTTTTGGGGGTAGCGGCTTTGGCCGCTTTCTTGGCGGGCGTGTCCACTTTCTCCTCCTTGGCCGCGGGGGCGGATTTTTTGCCGAAGCGGCCCCCCTTGGCGGGCTTGTCAGGCGTAGCGTCGGCCAGCTCCTGGCAGCGCTCCAGGGTCAGCTCGGTGGGCTCTTCGCCCTTGGGAATCTTCACGTTCTTTTTGCCCGCCACGATGTAAGGGCCAAAGCGGCCATTGAGCACTTGGATGTCGGGATTTTCGGGGAAGGACTTGATGAGGCGCTCGGCGTCGGTTTTGCGCTTTAGCTCAATCAATGTCACGGCTTCGTCCGCCGTGATGGTGTGCGGGTCTTGCTCCTTCGTAAGGGAGTAAAATTTGCTGTCGTGGCGCACATAGGGGCCGAAGCGGCCCAGGTTGGCCGTCATGTCTTTGCCCTCAAACTCGCCTACCACCCGGGGAAGTTTAAACAAGTCAAGTGCTTCCTCCATCGTAATGCTTTCGATGAATTGGCCTTTGCGCAAGTTGGCGTAAGCAGGCTTCACGTTGGGGTCGGTGGTGTCGCCCAACGCGACGTAGGGACCGTAGCGGCCCAGGCGCGCCGTAATCTTCTCGCCGGTTTCGGGGTGCACGCCGATTTCGCGGGTGCTGCCCAGGGTGCTGCGCTCGATGTCCTGCCCGGCCTCAATGGTCGCGTGGAACTTGCCGTAGAAACCGGTGAGCATCTGCGTCCAGTCCTCGTGGCCGTTGGCAATCTGGTCGAACTCGTCTTCCACCTTGGCCGTGAACTGATAGTCCACAATCACAGGGAAGTGCTCCACCAAAAAGTCGTTCACCACCATGGCCGTGTCGGTGGGGAAGAGCTTGGCTTTTTCGGCGCCGTAGTTCTCGGTTTTGACTTCGGTTTTCACCTCGCTGCCGTCCAGCGTCAGTACGTGAAACTTGCGTTCCTTGCCTTCGCGGGTGTCTTTTTCCACGTAGCCACGCTTCTGCACCGTGCTGATGGTGGGAGCGTAGGTGGAAGGACGGCCAATGCCCATTTCCTCCAGCTTTTTCACCAGCGACGCTTCGGTGTAGCGGGCCGGCGGTGCCGAAAACCGCTCGGTGGCGCTGAGGCGCTGCAAGGGCAGCACCTGGCCCACCGTCAGCGGCGGCAAGCCCCGCGAGAAGCTCGATTCGCCGTCTTTGGCTTCGTCCTCGTCTTCGTCGTCTTTGCTCTCGGCATATACTTTAAGGAAGCCTTCGAAGGTGATGACCTCGCCCGTAGCCGTAAACGTCACGCCCGGCTGCGTGCTAATGCCAATTACCGCCGTGGTGCGCTCAATCACCGCCTCGGCCATTTGCGAGGCCATGGCCCGCTTGCGGATGAGGTCGTACAGGCGCTGCTCCGACGCGTCAGAACCCGCTTTTACGGCACCAAAATCGGTCGGGCGAATGGCTTCGTGGGCCTCCTGCGCCGAAGCCGACTTGGTTTTGAACGTGCGGGTGTGGTGGTATTCGGCGCCGTAAGCAGCGGTGATGGCGGCTTGTGCCCCGGCCAGCGCCTCCTGCGAGAGGTTCACCGAATCCGTCCGCATGTAGCTGATTTTACCAGCTTCGTACAGCTTCTGGGCTACGCTCATCGTCTGCGCCACCGAGAAACCTAGCTTGCGCGAAGCCTCTTGCTGCAGCGTAGACGTAGTAAACGGAGCCGCGGGGCTGCGCTTGCCCGGCTTCTTGTCAAGGCTCTCAATTTGATAGGTAGCACCCACGCAACGACCCAGAAAGGCTTCGGCGTCTTCGCGGGTTTTGTAGCGTGTGGGCAACTCGGCTTCGAGCACGGCGCCACGGCCAGCATCAAAACGGGCTACCACGCGGTAAGCGCTGGCCGATAGGAAGCTGGCGACTTCGCGTTCGCGCTCCACCACCAGCCGCACGGCCACGCTTTGCACGCGGCCCGCCGAAAGGCCCGGCTTCACTTTCTTCCAGAGCACGGGGCTCAGCTCGAAGCCCACGAGGCGGTCGAGCACCCGACGGGCCTGCTGGGCATTCACCAAATCCTGGTTAACAATCCGCGGATTGGCAATGGCGCCAAGGATGGCGTTTTTGGTGATTTCGCGGAAGACAATACGCTTGGTTTTGGCGTCGGGCAGGTTCAGCGTTTCGGCCAAGTGCCAGGAAATGGCTTCGCCTTCACGGTCATCGTCACTGGCCAACCACACCATTTCGGCTTCTTTCGAGAGCTTTTTGAGTTGCGCAATCAACTCGCGCTTGTCGGCCGAAACCACGTACGTGGGCTTGAACCCATTGGCAATGTCAATGGCGTTATTGTCCTTGGGCAGGTCGCGGACGTGGCCGTAGCTCGAGCGCACCACATAATCTTGGCCGAGGTAGCCTTCTATGGTTTTGGCCTTGGCGGGCGACTCGACGATAACTAAATTCTTGACCATGTGGGCGGGTAAAGGGTGATGGCAGACGAGGAGGGTAGTGGCAATGAAACGGCCGGGTGCTGCGAAATGTTAAAATTGGCCGCAAAGATGTCGGAATATTCCCGGCGGACGCGCATCCTGCAATAATCCGGCCGCGTCCGGTTTTCTGAACACCTTAAGCAAACAGGCAAGTTCATTGCGTTGCCAGAGGCTGTATCTTTGCTAATCCGGGACCAACCTGCGTACTTCGCCTTCCCATTTTATCCTTCCTTTTCGATTGATTCTTTACTTATATGGCCTCCCCCAAGACTCCGCAATCTAAGCCTCGCCAGGCCTCCGCGGGGGCTACCAAGGATACTGCTGCTAATGGCGCGGCCAACCCCGGAGCCGTTTCCAGCCTTGATACCATCCGCACCAACAACGACTTGACGCGCAAGCGCGGCGGCTCGCGCGGTTCCGTCGACACCCAAGACCCTGGCTACGTCAACGAGCAGTTGAACCGGGTGCTCTACGCCCTCGATGCCTTTAAGAAAGGAGACGTGTCGGTGCGCCTGACCAAGCAAAACGACGACATTTTCGCGGAAATCGCCGAGGCCTACAACTCGATGGTGGAAATGATTGGCGGCGTAGGGGGCGAGGTATCGCGCATTTCCAAAGTAGCCGGGGTAGAAGGCAACCTGAAAGCGCGGGCTTCGGCCGATGGCGCCGCCGGTTTCTGGCGCGACATGCTTACCAACATCAACGGCTTGGTGGACAGCATCGCCGTACCGGTATTGGAAGTAGGTAAAGTACTGAAGAACATCAGCCGCGGCAATCTGGACGAGAGCTTCCAGATTCCGGTATCGGGCGATTTCAAATTGATGGCCGAAACCATCAACAAAACGATTGATAACCTGAACATCTTCGCCGGTGAGGTAACTCGCGTGGCCCAGGAAGTAGGAACGGAAGGCAAACTCGGGGGCCAAGCCAGTGTGCCCAACGTGGGCGGCATCTGGAAGGACCTGACCGACAACGTAAACAACATGGCCTCGAACCTGACTTCTCAGGTACGCGACATTGCCAACGTGGCCACCGCCGTAGCCAAAGGCGACTTGACGCAGAAGGTGACCGTCGATGTAAAAGGGGAGTTCCTGCAGCTGAAGCAGAACCTGAACCAAATGGTGGACTCGCTGAACTTGTTCGCTGGGGAGGTAACCCGCGTGGCGCAGGAAGTGGGCACGGAAGGCAAACTCGGTGGTCAAGCCTCGGTGCCGAACGTGGCCGGTGTGTGGAAGGACCTGACTGACAACGTAAACAACATGGCTAGTAACCTGACGAGTCAGGTGCGGGACATTGCCAACGTAGCTACTGCGGTAGCCAAAGGCGACCTCAGCCAGAAAGTAACGGTTGATGTAAAAGGCGAACTGCTTCAATTGAAGCAGAACCTGAACCAAATGGTGGACTCGCTGAACCTGTTTGCCGGCGAGGTAACCCGCGTGGCGCAGGAAGTAGGCACCGAAGGCCGTCTGGGTGGCCAGGCCTCCGTACCCAGCGTGGCTGGTGTATGGAAGGACCTGACCGACAACGTAAACTACATGGCTAGTAACCTGACGAGTCAGGTGCGGGACATTGCTAACGTGGCTACCGCTGTGGCTAAAGGCGACTTGACTCAGACAGTTACCGTCGATGTAAAAGGGGAATTTCTGCAGTTGAAGCAGAACCTGAACCAGATGGTGGCGTCCCTGAACTTGTTCGCTGGGGAGGTAACCCGCGTGGCGCAGGAAGTGGGCACCGAAGGCAAACTCGGCGGGCAAGCCAGCGTGCCGAACGTGGCCGGCGTGTGGAAAGCCCTCACTGACAACGTAAATGACATGGCCGCGGCTCTCACCTCGCAGGTACGAGACATCGCCAACGTGGCCACCGCCGTAGCCCGCGGCGACTTGAGCCAGAAGATGACGGTGAACGTGAAGGGCGAAATCCTGGAGCTGAAGAACATCCTCAACCAGATGGTGGACTCGCTCAACATCTTTGGTGACGAAGTAACCCGCGTGGCCCGCGAAGTGGGCACTGAGGGCAAGCTCGGCGGCCAGGCCGTGGTGCCCCGCGTAGGTGGCACCTGGAAGGAACTGACGGACAACGTGAACACGATGGCCTCAAACCTGACCTCTCAGGTACGAGACATTGCCAACGTGGCCACCGCCGTATCGAAAGGCGACCTTTCGCAGAAAATCACCGTCGATGTAAAAGGGGAGTTCCTCGACCTGAAGGAAAACCTGAACCAGATGGTGGACTCGCTGAACATCTTCGCCGGCGAAGTAACCCGCGTGGCCCGCGAAGTGGGCACCGAAGGTATCCTGGGCGGCCAAGCCAACGTGCCCCGCGTGAGCGGCACATGGAAAGATTTGACGGACAACGTGAATACGATGGCCTCAAACTTGACCTCGCAAATGCGCGACATTGCCAACGTGGCAACCGCTGTTGCGAAAGGTGACTTGAGCCAGAAAATCACTGTAAATGTGCGAGGTGAGCTGTTGCAGTTGAAGGAAAACCTCAACGAAATGGTTGACTCGCTCAACACCTTTGGTGACGAAGTAACCCGCGTGGCCCGTGAGGTAGGAACCGAAGGCAAGCTTGGCGGACAGGCCAAAGTGCCCAACGTGCGCGGCACCTGGAAGGACCTCACCGACAACGTAAATACAATGGCCAGCAACCTGACATCTCAGGTGCGGGACATTGCCAACGTAGCCACGGCCGTATCGCGCGGCGACTTGAGCCAGAAAGTTTCGGTAAACGTCAACGGCGAGCTGCTCGACCTGAAAGACAACCTGAACCGAATGGTGGACTCGCTGAACATCTTCGCCGGTGAGGTAACTCGTGTGGCCCAAGAAGTGGGCACCGAGGGCAAACTGGGCGGACAGGCCAGCGTACCGGGCGTAGCTGGCGTGTGGAAGGAACTCACCGACAACGTAAACTACATGGCCTCCAACCTCACCACGCAGGTGCGGGGGCTGGTGAAAGTAGTAACCGCGGTTTCGAAGGGTGACTTGACGCAGAAGCTGACGCTGCAAGCCAAAGGCGAAGTGGCCGACCTGGCCGACACCATCAACAGCATGGTGGACGACTTGAATCGCCTCGCGTCGGAAGTAAGCCGCGTGGCCAAAGTAGCGGGTGTGGAAGGCAAGCTGACCGAACGCGCCACGGTAACGGGCGTGTCGGGAAGCTGGAAAGAATTGGTTGACACGCTCAACGCTTTGCTCGAATCCATTGCCTCGCCGGTACTGGAAGTGAGCCGCGTGGTGCGAGCCATCTCGGAAGGCGACCTGACCCAGCGCGTGGAAGTGCCCACGACGGGCGACATTCTCGCCATGTCGAACGCGCTTAACCTCGCCGTAGAAAACCTGAACGAGCTGCTCGGCGAAATCAACGATTCGTCGCAGATTGTGGGTACTTCTTCGGAAGAAATGGCCGGCAAAGGCCAGGAGATGAGCCGGGTAACGGTTGACGTGGCCTTGGCCATGCAGCAAATGGCCGAAGGTGCTCAGAACCAGGCTTTGAAAACCGACCAGGCCTTTAAGCTGATTGAAGAAATCATGCAGGCCACCAAAGAAACAGCCAACAAAGCCGACGTGGTGAACAAATCGGCTATTCTAGGTGAGCAGACCTCGCAGCTTGGTCTGAAAACGGTAGCGGAAGTGGTGAAAAACATGGAAGAAATATCCAGCGCCGCTTCGCAGACTTCCCGCACTATTGAAGTATTGAGTACCCGGTCGGGTGAAATCAGTAAGTCGCTGGGCGTGATTACGGACATTGCCTCACAGACCAACTTGTTGGCTCTTAATGCTGCCATCGAAGCCGCCCGTGCCGGGGAAGCCGGCCGTGGTTTTGCCGTGGTAGCCGAGGAAATCCGCAAACTGGCCGAAGGCTCGCGCAAATCGGCTAACGAAATTGCCACGCTGGTAGAGGACGTTCGCAAGGACACCACCTCGGCCGCTACTGCAATTTCTACCATGGAAAACCGAGTGCTCAAGGGCAAGAACGCCACGTTCGAAGCCAGCTCGGCCTTTAAGAACATTGCCACCAGCAGCGGCGAAACGCTGCGCACTTCGCGCGACATTCTCACGGCTACCGAAGTACAGAAAACCTCGATTGGGGACGTGGTGAAATATGTGGAAGAAGTGGTAGCCATTGCCGAACAGACCGCAACGGGCACGCAACAAGTGGCCGGTACCGCCAAGCAGTTGTCGACTGCTATGCAGGAACTGACCACCAGCTCGCAGCGCCTCACCGACATTGCCGACGACCTGCAGGCAGGCCTGGAGACCTTCCAGCTCAGCTCTTACGAGCCCGAGCCGGAGCCCGAACCTGTTCGCCGCGTGCGCAGTGTGCGCGACATGTACCGCACGCGCGACAGCCGCGAGGCTGCCGTGGCACCGCCCCAAAACGGCTCGGCCTCGCGCCGTCCTTCGGGCCGCAACGAGGAGCCGCCCGCGGCTGCTAACAACGGCCGCATGAACGGCATGGCCGCCCGTCGCAACGCGCAGCCTGAGCCAGCCCCTGCCGCACCAAATCGTCGCGAGCGCCCAGCGCGGGCTACCCGGGCCGAAGCGCCGGTTAAAGCATCAGCACCTGCCACCACCCGCCGCGCACCTGCCAAGGCTGCTCCTAGCGCGCCAGCTTCAGAGAACGGCAATGGCCAACGCAACGGGCAAGCCGCGAAAGCCGCTCCCAAATCCAAGGCCAAAGCCAAATAATTTCTGACCACGCCTAGCCTCTTATCGACTACTGCATGGCTGAGATTGAACTAGTAAGCCCGACTCCCAAACCCGAGCGGGCGAAGCCTGCCGAATTGGTCCAACTCATCGTTTTCCGTTTGGGCGACGAGGACTACGGCATTCGCATCGAGCAAGTGAAGGAAGTAACGGTGACCCCGGAAGTGGCCCGCATGCCCAAAACGCCTCCTTTCATCAAGGGCATTGCCAACCTGCGCGGCGACATCATCGCCATTCTCGACCTGGAAGAGCGGTTCCGGTTGCGGCCAGTGGGCCGGGAATTGCCCGAGCGCACTTACACCGTAGCCGTAGAAGCCGCCGATTATACCCTGGGTTTGGTGGTGCGGGAAGTGCCCCGGCCTTTCACGCTGCCGGTGAGCCAGATTGAGCCAGCCCCGGAGTTTGTGCAGGATTCTAGCACCCGCGACAAATACCTGGAGGGCATCGCCAAACTGCCCGATGGCAACATCATCATTGTCCTCGACATGCGCAAGCTGCTCACGCCAAGCGAAGTGATGCGACTGCCGGGCAAAGTGGCATCTTCGTAAGCTCCAAGCCGTACAACGCGTTGCCGGGCCATCTAGCTCGGCCACACTCCGCCCTATCTCCATGTCCCCAAATTCAATGAATAAGCGCATCCTCATCGTCGACGACTCTTTTTACATGCGCACGATGCTCAAGAACATGCTCACCGATGCCGGCTACGAAGTAGTGGGAGAGGCTGCTAACGGAGCACAGGCCTTGGAAATGGCCACCTCGACGGCTCCTGACCTGATTACGCTCGACGTCATCTTGCCCGACAACACGGGTTTGGACGTGTTAAAAAGCCTGCGCCAGTCCCAGCCCAGTGCCAAGGTGGTGATGTGCAGCGCCGTCGGCCAAGAGGTCATCGTGAACGAAGCCATTGAGAATGGGGCCCTGGCTTACATTGTCAAGCCGTTCTCGGAAGAAAAAGTGTTGGAGATTGTTGGAGCGGCGCTGCAAAACGACGCTTCGGAACCGGTCGCGTAAGGTGCTGCGACAACGCCCTTCACTGGTGGAACAACCCGTTGGAAACAACGGGTGGCTGCTTTGTGCAACAGGGTGTGAGAATGATTCAAGTAGCTGGGTGGGCCAATGAAAACGCGCGACCAAGAATATCGGGAGCTGTTCATGGCCGAGGCGCTGGAGTACTACGACTCCATGAGCCGGCACCTGAGCGAACTGGAGCGCACGCCCGATGCGGTCCCCTCGCTCAATGAGCTCTTCCGGCTCATGCACAACCTGAAGGCAAATGCCCGGGCAATGGGTTTCACGGATTTGGGCGAAGTTGCCCACCATCTGGAAACGCTGTTTGGGTTGATTCGAGACCAGGAACGCACGTTTAGCGGCCCCTTGATTCGGGTGGTTTTTGCTGGAGTCGACGCCCTGGGTACCATGATTCGTGCTGTTGGCGCTAATCAGCCCTTGCCGGATGTGTCGGCGCTGCTCGACAACCTCGACCGCCTCGTGCGGGGCGAAGAGCCCATTTTGGACGAAGTAGACGCGGGAGACAGCGAGGAAGAATCGAGCCGAAAAATGGAGCTGTCGGACTTGGTGTACATCCAGGTCAAAAAGCTCGACAACTTGCTCAATCTGGTGGGGGAGTTGGTGATTGACCGGGACCGCATCATGACGCTGGCCCAGGAAATCGGCAACCCGGCTTTGCTGGCCACGGCTCAGCACCTGTTCCGCATCTCCGATGATTTGCAGTACAGCGTCATGGATGCCCGTTTGGTGGGCGTGGGCGTGTTGCTGAACAAGTTCCCCCGGGTAGTGCGCGACGTGGCTTCCGCCGAAGACAAGCAAGTGGAGCTCACGCTGAGCGGACAAGACGTACAGATTGACCGCAACATCCTCCAGATTATTACTGACGCGCTGCTGCACCTCGTGCGCAATGCCGTCAGCCACGGCCTTGAAACCACCGCGCAACGGGAGAAAGCCGGCAAGCCCGCAGTAGGGCAGCTCACGCTTTCCGCCCTGACCGAGCGCGACGACGTGCTGATTCAGGTGCGCGACGACGGCCGCGGCATCGACACCGAAGCCGTGCGCCACAAAGCAGTTGAGCGGGGCCTCACCACCGCCAGTGCCGCGGCCAACCTGGACGAGCAAGCCGTTTGGGCTTTTCTCTTTGAACCGGGCTTTTCCATGGCCCAAAAGGTAACCGATATTTCGGGCCGTGGCGTGGGCTTGGACGTGGTGAAACTGGCGCTGGATTCGTTGGGCGGCCAGCTACGCGTGGAGTCCGAAATGGGCGTTGGCACAACTTTCACCCTGGTTTTGCCCACTTCCATTGCCGTGAAAGGCGCCTTGCTAGTGGAAGTGGATGCGCGGCCTTACGCCGTGCCGTTGTTGCACACCGACACCGTGCTGGCGCTTCACCCCGGCCAGATTTCCATCGTGGGCGGCGTGCTGGTAACCCACTTTCAGGAGCAGGCGGTACCGCTGGTGCCTTTGCGCCAGCTGTTGCACGACGAGGGCGAAGACCCCTTGCCCCTCGCTACCAAAACCGATATGATTGGCCCCCAGCACGTATTGGTAGTCAATTACAACAATCGCCGCCTGGGCTTGGTCGTGGACCGGTTCATGCGTCAGCAGAACATTGTCATCAAACCCCTGAGCAAGCCTTTGGATACCATTGACTTGTTTGGAGGCGTTACCCTGCTGGGCAGTGGTCAGGTGTGCCTCGTGCTCGATGTGCCGGCCCTCACCCGCTTGTTTTTAAGCAAACGGCAGTAGTTTTTCTTTCTTTCACCCCAGTCTTCGCAGCTGCACTTCCCCTATTTTAGCGTTATGGATTTATCGATGACTGATTTGGAGCGTGATATAATCCGCGAAATTCTGAACATCGGCTTGGCCCGCGCCGCCGACTCGTTCGCCGTCATTGCCCAGGAACGGGTGCTGCTGGAGGTACCGAACATCGACCTGCTCGTTAGCGACGATATCCTGCAACGGGTGCGCGAGTACCAGGCCAAGCACGTCCCCATTCAGTCCGACATCCGCGGGGATTTCAACGGCACGACGCTGATGTTCTTTTCGGGCCAGCACATCCAGCGGCTGTCGCGCGTGTGCCTCCGCATGAAGACCGATGAGACGCTGGAAGTAAACGAATTACAGGAGTCGCTGCTGCTGGAAATTAGCAATATCATTACCGGTGCCTTGGTCACGCAGTTGGCCAACATCCTCAAGGCCAACATTTACGGCGCCCCACCCACGGCCCCGCGTGGCGACATTACCGACATCATGCACGGGCTGCTGCCGCAGCAGCAATTGCAGCCGCTCATCTTCTCGGTCATCACCCAATTCTCCGATAAGGACAACATGGTCGAATTGCCGTTGATGCTGTTTTTCGACCGGGTGACCTTCATGAAAATCCTGGAAATCATTCGCAGCTACGATTTCCTGGGCAGCCAAATGTCGGCTTAGGCGGCCGGGTAAATCTTTTTAGTCTTGAAACGTCATGCTGCGAATACTTCGGCATGACGTTCTTTTTTTCGGCTTGCTTCCTCAGGTGGTTTGCCTTATTTCAGTTCTGTCAACTCAACACACCGCATTAGTTACAATGTCAAATTCTGCTGCCTCTCGCGCCAAAAAAATAGCTTCCTTCGACCCCAACGCGCCCGGCGAAGCCGATGGCGGCCTCTTCGGCTTGCCTTTCACCCCCGACGAGGCTCAGGTGGTGGTGGTGCCCGTGCCGTGGGAAGTAACGGTGAGCTACCGGGCCGGAACGGCCATGGGGCCGGCCGCCATCCACGAAGCGTCGCTCCAAGTCGACCTATTTGACCCAGACTTGCCCGACGCCTGGAAGCTCGGCTTGGCCATGGAAGACGAGGACGAAACTATCGCCGCGGCCAGCCGCAATATGCGCCCCCTGGCCGCCGACTACATCAACTGGGTGGAGGCCGGTCAACCCGAAGCGGACCTGGGCAAGTTTGGCGGCGTGCCCGCCCAAGCCACGGCCGAAGGGGTGAAGATGATTTCGTGGCTCAAGAAAAAAACCGGTGCCCTGCTCGACGAGGGCAAAGGCGTGGTGGTGCTGGGCGGCGACCACAGCACCCCGCTGGGCTACATCCAGGCCCTGGCCGAGCGTCACGAGGAATTTGCCATCCTGCAATTCGACGCGCACTGCGACCTGCGCCCGGCTTACGAAGGCTTCCGGTACTCGCACGCCAGCATCATGCACAATGCGCTGGAGCTGCCTCAGGTGAAGAAGTTGGTGCAGGTGGGCATTCGCGACATGTGCCAGCAGGAGGCCGAATTCATCGAGCACTCCAACGGCCGCGTGGCGCTGTTTGGCCAGCGGTTTTTGAGCGACGAGAAATTCGCCAAAAAATCCTGGAAGAAAGTCTGCGGCAAAATCATTGCCCAGCTGCCGCCCAAAATCTACATCAGCTTCGACATCGACGGCCTCGACCCCAAACTGTGCCCCGGCACCGGCACTCCCGTGCCCGGCGGCCTGGAGTTCGAAGAAGCCACCTACCTGTTGCGCTCCATCGTGCGGTCGGGCATCCAAATCATCGGCTGTGACCTGAACGAAGTGGCTCCCGGCGACACCGATTGGAACGGCATTGTGGGCGCCCGCCTGCTCTATCAACTTTGCAACTGGATGGCCGTATCCCAAGGCCGTCTGACCGCCAAGGGCATGTCCGCGGAATAAATTTCTTTCACCCAACCAACCCCTTGTCGTCATGCTGGGATTCATCCTCAAATTCATTCTCACGGCCGTGCTGGTTTATGGCCTCAGCATGGTGCTGCCCGGCGTGGCGCTGAGCGGTTTCAGCGGCGCGCTCATTCTGGTGCTGGTGCTGGGCATTCTGAATGCCGTGGTGAAACCGATTTTGAAAATTCTCGGGTTTCCCATCACCGTCCTCACGCTCGGGCTTTTCCTGCTGGTCATCAACGTCATCATCGTGAAGCTGGCTGACTTCCTGATGAGCAGCTTCGACGTGAGTGGCCTCCTCAATGCGCTGCTGTTCAGCATTGCGCTGTCCATTGTGAACGCCGTTGTTGATTTGGTGATTGACTAGCACATCTGCTGACCAACAAAAAAAGCCCTAACGGTTCACATTAGGGCTTTTTTGTTGAGGTGGTAAATCATCAAGCCAAGCTTCGGCGCCAGCGCCGAACACCCCACAGGGCCATTGTCCCCAAAATGAGGAGTGGCCAGATGGCCACCATCCCGATTAGTACGCTGGTTATCAATTCCCAGCCGGTGTAGAATGAGCTCACGAGCCGACTGCTGAATGAGACAATAGGTGCGTCCGGCACCGTTTGGGGAATGGGCTGGTAGCAGACCAACGAAATTGTGGAATAAGCCACCTCGTTGTTCAAGGTTTTGAGGCGGCTTTCGGTGCTTTCTATTTCCTCGCGCACCTCGCCAATCTTGCCTTCTATTTCGAGCACTTCGCTGATTTTTCGGGCCCGGTTGAGCAAATCGATGTAGCGCTTTTCCACGGCCCGCTTGGTGGCGAGGCGGGCGGCCACGTCGGCGTGCTGAGCGGTTACGTCGTCGGTCGTCAGCTTTTTCTCCTCCACCGTGCCCATGCCGCCCAGCGCTGCCATCAAGGGTTGGAAGCGGGCCGGTGCCACCCGAATGGTCATGGCCTGGCGCCATTCGCCGTCGGCCCGAACTTCGGTGGCCGCGCTCAGGTAGCCGCCGTTGCGGCGCACCAAGGTGTCGAGGCTGGCGCTGGCGCGGGGCAAACTGGCTACTTTCAAGCGCAGGTCGGCGTGGTAGATGAGCAGGCGGGTGGGCGCTGCTAGGGCCTCGGCGTAAGGGCGAGGGCTGGGAAATAGGTCGGCAGTGGCCTCTTCCTTATCCTCTGTATTCGGTTGCTCCTCCATCAATGGCGGAGCACTCATCATCATTTGCTGACGCGGTAGCTCGGAGTCTTCCGTTACGGCAACATCTTTCCCAGTGTGGCTGCAGCCGCATAGCAGGGCCGCCAGCCCAAGGGCAATTCCCCAGGTGCACTTCATGATGTTCAGTGGTTAAGGTGAAATCAGAAACAAGGCTGCGCGGCTCTCGGGAAGTCAACGGACGACTGTAAATAATCGATATATCGATAAATAAAAAATGCCCGTCGATGAGACGGGCATTTCACTTAAGAGCGGAAAATGGAACTACACGCGGCGAATATCGGCGCCCAGGGCATTTAGCCGCTGGTCGATGAATTGGTAGCCACGGTCAATCTGCTCGACGTTGAGGATGGTGCTTTTGCCTTCGGCCGATAGAGCGGCGATGAGCAGGGCCACCCCGGCTCGAATGTCGGGCGAGGTCATGGTGATGCCGTGCAGGCGCTTCTGCTGGTCCAGGCCGATGACCGTGGCGCGGTGCGGGTCGCAGAGGATGATTTGCGCGCCCATGTCGATGAGCTTGTCCACAAAGAATAGGCGGCTCTCGAACATCTTTTGGTGAATGAGGACCGTGCCTTTGGCCTGGCAAGCCACCACCAGCACAATGCTCAGCAGGTCGGGTGTGAACCCTGGCCACGTGTGGTCCGACACCGTGAGGATGGAGCCGTCGAGGTAGGTCGCGATTTCGTAGTGCTGCTGAGCTGGTATGTAAATGTCATCGCCCCAGAATTCCAGTTGAATACCCAGCTTGCGGAAGGTGTCGGGGATGAGACCGAGCTCCGGAATCTGACAGTCTTTGATGGTAATTTCGGAGCCCGTCATGGCCGCCAGCCCGATGAAAGAGCCGATTTCAATCATGTCGGGCAGCATGCGGTGCTCGGTGCCGCCGAGTTTTTCTACCCCCACAATGGTGAGCAGGTTGGAGCCGATGCCTTGGATGTTGGCACCCATGCGCACCAGCATCCGGCAGAGCTGCTGCAGGTAGGGCTCGCAGGCGGCGTTGTAGATGGTGGTGGTGCCTTCGGCCAGCACGGCGGCCATGAGGATGTTGGCCGTGCCCGTCACCGAGGCTTCGTCGAGCAGCATGTGCGTGCCCGTCAGCTTGCCTTCCACTTTGATGCGGTAGAAGTCGGTGCCTTCCAGCGTGAGCTTGCCGCCCAGCTTTTCGAGGCCCAAGAAGTGCGTGTCCATGGGGCGCCGGCCAATTTTGTCGCCGCCGGGCTTGGGCAGCTGGCAGCGGCCGTACCGGCCCAGCATGGGCCCCAGAATCATCACCGAGCCACGCAGGGCGCCGGCTTGGGCAATGAACTCGGGCGTGTCCATGTAGTCCAGGTTCACGTCTTCGGCCTGGAAAATGTAGGTGTCGCTGGCCAGCTTGCCCACCTTCACGCCAAGGTCGCGCAGCAGTTCAATCAGCTTGTTGACGTCGCGGATGTCGGGAATGTTGCTGATGGTGACCGGCTCGGAGGTCAACAGCACCGCGCAAAGGATTTGGAGGGCTTCGTTTTTGGCGCCCTGGGGCGTGATTTCGCCGCGCAACGTTTTGCCGCCGCTTACTTCAAATGCTGCCATTAAGGATAGGTGTTTGGGTACTAGGTGTTCGGTGATACAGCACGTCGTGTCGAGCGCAGCCGAGACATTTCGCGTGTCATCACTAATCAGTTGATTACTGCCACACGCGTGATTAC
>NZ_DASVSI010000166.1:0-42100 GCF_036388155.1 Hymenobacter sp.
GGAGTCGAAGCATCTCGCCTGCTTCGTCAGGCTCCCCTCTCCACCGGAGAGGGGTCGTACCCGCAGGGCCGGGGGTGAGGCCTCACGTCTGCAACGAAGTGGTAGAGATGCTTCGACTCCGCTCAGCATGACGGTCTGTAATACGCAAGCATTCAACCCTCAAAACTCAACCCTTCCCACCTGTGCCCGAATTACCCGAAGTCGAAACCTACCGCCGCTTTATTGATGAACTAGCCGTGGGCCAAACCATTGGTGCTGTGCAAGTGAACGATGCCCACGTGCTGGCCACGCCCGAAGACCAACTGCGCGCCGGCCTTGTGGGCCGCACTGTCACGGGCACTAGCCGCCTGGGGAAGAATTGCTTTCTGGAGCTGGACAACGGCAAGGTGCTGGTGCTGCACTTCGGCATGACCGGCGACGTGGGCGCCTACCGCGACGAGCCCGACGCCCCGCGCTTTACCCGCGTGGCCCTGCACCTTGAGGACTCTGGCTTGCGGCTGGCGTTTATCGACCCGCGCAAGTTTGGCCGTATTCGTTTGGCCGATAGCGCCGCCGCGCACCAAAAGGCTAAGAAAATCGGCCCAGATGCCCTCGACATCACAGCCGCGGAACTGCACCAGAAACTAGCGCGCCGCAAGACGTTGCTCAAGCCTTTGCTGCTCGACCAAAGCATCACCGCCGGCCTCGGCAACTGGATTGTGGACGAGGTGCTGTTTCAGGCCAAAATTCACCCCGAGCGCGTGGGTTCTTCGCTCACGGATAAAGAGGGGAAAGCGTTGCACGAAGCCGTGCAACTGGTGCTGAACACGGCCATCAACCAGGAAGCCAATTACCGCCATTTTCCGGCCAGCTTCCTCATCCACGCCCGCGAGTGGGACACGTCGGCCACGCCCGCCAGCGACGATGCGCACACCTTTTGCCCCCGTCATCCGAAGGTAAAAATCGACAAATATTACTTGGGCGGCCGGGCTACTTACACCTGCCCGAAGTGCCAGCCCGCGCCGGTTTCAGTGGACATCCAGGTGCCCCGCAACCATGAAAATGCCCGAACACGCCCCAAACCCGATGATGAGCACCAAAAACGTGCTCAGAAAATAGGGAGCGGCGCCCACATCCTCGGGCCCTCGGCCAAGGTGGGCAAACGCCAGTATAAGGTTGAGTAATGCTTGACCCAAATAGATGAGCGCAAATAGAAATATCAACGAGTCGTCGATAAATTTCGCCGCCAGGCCCAGCACAATAGCTGCGCCCAGCACGGCCAGTAGGTTGTTGCGGACAATGCTACCGAAGGTGGACTTTTTCATCGATGAAATGTCGTTGGTATAAGCCTGCGTTAGGGTGACAACGATTAAGTTTAAAGCGGTTGGCTACACATGCTCCAGCCTATCAACAATACAACCAAGCCTACTAGCAGGATTGCCAGGCAGCCATTCATTTTGGGCTGTTCGTCTGGCGGGGTAGGGGGTGGGATAAGCGGTTGCATTTATACAATGCCCATCCGTTCGCCACGCAGTTCTTCCAGCCGCGCGAGTTTCTCGGCGTCGCGGTAGAAGATATTCATTGTCTCGAACGGCACAATTTTCAGGTCTTTGCTGACGATGTGCACGCAGGATTTCTTCACGGCGCGCACGTCGAAATTATACGCATCCATGAATTGCAAAATGATAATGCGAAATAGGTTTTCGTAGCCCAAGTTCGGCGCCGAAACCTGCGGCAGACAGCACAACAATTGATTGATTTCGGGCACCACCGTGTCCACCGTATTCGCGGTGCTAAACAGCTTGAGCATGTGCTGGCGCATGCGCGGGTCGCGCTCGTACACGATGGTGTTGCTGCTGTTGCTGAGCAGTTCGGCCGGGTCGATGTAGCGGGTGAGGGGGAATACTTCGCCGTCTAGTTTCAGGGCGTAAGCCATGGCCAGCGCGTCGGGATTGCAGGGCACGGGCAGTAGGTCTTCCGCCGTGAACACCGGGCTTTGGTCGATGATGCCCTGGCGCACTTCGGTGAGCGAGAACGAGTCGGTTTCGGGGTTGAAATTATCGAGCCGGCCAGCCGCCTGCGTGGGCTGAAACGTGACGCCGCGGATGCAGCGCTGCTGTAGGGCATAGTCGATGATGTCGCCTATTTCGTCATCGTTCAGGCCTTTTTGCAAAGTCACCACCAGCGTGGTGCTGAGGTTGTATTTGTTCAAGTGCTCGATGGCTTGTTTGCGTACCTCGCGCAAGTCGCGGCCGCGCATGGTGAGCAGCACGTTTTCGCGGAAAGAGTCGAACTGCAAATACACTTCAAACGCACCGGCGTACGTGGCCAGCCGCGCCACAAAGGCTTCGTCTTTGGCCAGGCGCACGCCGTTGGTATTTACCATCAGGTGCTTGATGGGTTTGCGCTTGCACATGTCCAGAATTTCCCAGAACTGCGGGTGCAACGTGGGCTCGCCGCCGGATATCTGAATTACATCGGGCTCGCCTTCGTTGGCCACCACTAGGTCCACCATGGCTTCTACTTCTTCCAGGGTGCGGTGCCGGCCGTGGGTGGGGCTGCTTTCGGCGTAGCAGGTGGGGCAGGTGAGGTTGCAGCGGTCGGTTATCTCAACGACGGTGAGGCAGCTGTGCTGCTCGTGGTCGGTGCAGAGGCCGCAGTCGTAGGGGCAGCCGAAGTGCGTGGCCATGTTGAAGCGGCGCGGCGTTTCGCTGGGCTTCACGTAGTTGCGAATGCTCTTGTAATACTCAATGTCGGTGGCAATGCGCACCTTCTGCCGCCCGTGCTCCGGGCAGCGCTTGAGCATGAACACGTTCCCGTCCTCAAAGACGATTTTGGCCTCGATGCGGCGCAGGCACTGCGGGCACAGGCTCAGCGTGAAATCGTAGTAGGTGTAGGGACGTTCGGGCATGGGCAGGAGAAAATAAGGTTTTGGAAAAAGCAGGAGCCGTTCTTCAACGGAGCAATGCTTGCTGCACCTCGTAGGTCGTTATCTGGTAGGGGTAATTTTCATAAAACGTATTGTCTTCGTTCATCTGGTAGCCTTTTGCCAGACATTGTTGCGCGAACGTCAGTCGCTGGCGGGCCTCGGTTTCCCGCTTTTGCGCCCGGTGCGTCAGCCCCAAGTAATAATTAGCGTCGGGATGCTGGGCGTACTGTTTTAGGCATTGCTGCAAATACTGCTCAGACAGGGCGTATTTCCCCATTTTCCAATACAACACTCCCACGTAGAAGAGGCTGTTGAAATGAATGTCGGCTTCGGCAATGCTGCTTTTTTGCAAAGCCATGTCGCGCTTGAAATCTTGCTCTGCCAGCGCATATTGCCCCATTTTTAGGTGGCACAATCCTTCAAAAAACGGGAAGGTATGGTCCATCTCCCGGCCGTTGGCATTGCGGCGGGCAGCCAGTTGAAAATCGGCCAAGCCGCCTTCGTAATCCTTGGTTTTGATGACCTTCAGAAACCCCCGGTAGGCCAGCCAGGCCTGCGGGTCCACCTCCACGGCTTTATCCTCCAAGGCAAATGCCTCCTCCCATTTGCCATCCTTCACCGGCGGCACGGCTTTGTGCTGGTAGGCAACGCCAATGTTGGGGCAAATGGCAATCAAACTGTCGCAATACTGATTCCAGCGCGGGTCGAGGTAACTCACTTTTTCGGCCCCCCGCTCAATGTATCGCGTTATCAGCGAGTCGCGGTAGGTTTTGCGGCTGCACTCGGCTGCCAATGGCTGTTTGGTTACAGTTTGGCCACAACTAGCCATTAGCAGCGCCAGTAGGCAGCTAAGGAGTAACGGCCACCACTTTTCCATCGCTAATGTTGAAATTAAGATACGTCAGGTACCGAACCGGGAAAGGAGCTTTGCCTATTTTCCAGTCCGTCAGCGTTTGCACAAAACCATACAGTTCGCGCACTAATGCCGGCGAAAAGGTAGCGCGCTGATAGCGTTTATCGGTTTGCAGCAGTTGGGTGCGTGCTTCACGATGCCCTTGGCAGTCGATGATGAACCGAAACGTAATGTGGCCCTCCCCGCGGTATTGCTGGCCCTTGCGGGTTATAAACGCTTGCGCCTGCTCGGTCAACGTCTCCGAACTGCGTGGGTATTTGCCTTCCACGCTGTAGTAGCGCACCACAGGCACCTTGGCACAAGCAGGGTTGCGAGTTGAGGTTGTATCTAAAAATTCGCCGTTGGGCAGTGTGATGTATTGGGCTTGAGCACCCGTACTGGTCATTAGCCACACCAGCCACAGTAGAAGCGCGTGTCTCATGCAGACATTGTTCTTGCGCGATTGGCGTTCATGCGGCGCAGGTAAGGCGGGCACAGGCTCAGTGTGAAATTGTGGTGGGTGTGACGACGTTCGGGCATGGGATTCTTTATTTAAAGAAATTGGTCGCTTATGCTATAGATGCAGGCGGCAAACTTTCGCATACGAAGTTGTAAACGCCTCTTTTCTCTTTTAACTCACCAATAAAAGTAGAAAAGCCAACCAAGTGTTGATGAACAGATATTTTCTTTCCAAAGGCATCAGTAATTTCCATTTTTCCTGCAAAGGGTTTGAATTTTACTAAAGCAATATTTTTCCATAAAATATCCTCTGATTTGCCGTAAACATTCTGTGCAGTAATAGTCTCTGCGTTGAATTTTACTTTATGGTTGCGGTACCACAAGAAGCAAGAAGTGGATAGTGCTGCGAACAGCATAAATACAAATGAAGAGGCAACGAATATGCTCGTGGTGTATTCGTTAGCTATTAGAGGAAGAAACAAACCAATACCTGCTATAATACCTCCCAATAGGCCAATTATTTGGTACAGTTTGGCCATTCTCAGTTCAAAGCTTCCATCGGCAGTGGCATGTATTTGCCTTTTACCGCCTTTCGTTAAGTAGTAAAGTGCCAAACTAACAGCTACCCAAACTGCTATCGAAACGGTAGAATCTTTCATCTATTACCTTATTTAAAGAGCTGTATTACTTCTCCTTTTCTTCCGCCACTGGCGCGGGCGCTGCTGCGGCTGGGGTTTCAACCACAATGCGGCTGGCGCCGGCGCGGTTGGCAATGACTTGTTCGCCCAGCTTCCCCAGATTCTTGGAGGTGTAGATTTTCATGGCGGTGGCCACGTCCACGGCTTGGGCGGTTTGCTCGTCGTACACGGGCACCAGGGAGAGGAAATTGACTGTCACGCCGCGGGGCTGGAGCAGCTTATTGAGCTCAGGTAGCAGCAAATCTTCGAAATCAGACGGGCTGAAGGTCACCACGTCTTCCTTGGACAGGCGGCCGCGCACCGCGTCTTTGATGCGTTTGTCGATGACCGTGTTTTCGGCGGCTTCAAACTGGGTGCCGACTTCGGCGCTGTTGGTTTTGCCGAGGTATTTGGCTTCCTGAATGAAGGCCATGGGATTGGTGATGGTGTAGTCGTAGCTCACGTCGAGCGAGGCCAGCACGTTTTCGGCAAATACCACTTTGAAGTGGCTGTCGCCCTGCATGGGGTAGTCGGGGATGGTGACTTTGTAGAAGCACGGATTGCCCACGCCTTTGGGCACCGATTTGCCGGCGGCAATCAGCTTCCAGTTCACGCCGCAGTCGTCGGTTACCAGGGTGTTCACGTTGGCTTTGGCGTAGTCGCAGCCGGTGAGGGCCACCGGCGAGAGCGCAACGACAAGGCCGGCCAGCGCCATGCGCGCTTTGGAGAGTAACAATCCTTTTTTCATGGAATGCAGAAAAGGTGTAGATGGGTGTGCTTGCTGAATCGCAGTGCGCGCAGTTGCATTACCGATGCACCGAAGAATCTTGAACAATGGCTGGCTTGCGGCTGAATAGCCAAACATAATACCCCAGCCCCGCTACACAGGCCCACTGAATGGCGGTGAGCCCCAGCCCCGGCAGCGCCGCCGTGGGCTTAATGAATTCCACCAGCAGCCGAAAGAGCAGATAGCTGCTCAAAAACAGCTGGAACCGCCGGCCATCCACCAAGGGCCCGCGGCGCTCCAGCAGCCACAGCAGCAGCGCCAGCACCCCCAGAAACAAGATTTCGTAAAGGTTGGTGGGGTGGCGGGCCACGCCATCGCCGAAGTTGATGCCCCAGGGCAGGCCCGTGGCCGTGCCGTAGGTGCCGTCTTCCAGCCCGCTAAAAAAGCAGCCGAGCCGGCCAATGCTCAGCCCCAGCAGGAGGGGAAATACCATGAGGTCGCCGCTGCTGGCCGTCACACCCAGCCGCTTTTTGGCCAGCTCCACGCCGATGAGGCCGCCCAAAAAGCCGCCCACAATGGTTTTGTTGGTGAAGTAGTACAGCCAACCGCCGGGCGGGTGGGCCAGCAACTCGGGGTGCTCCAGCAGGCCCAGCAGGCGCGAGCCGAGCAGCGCTCCCGCCGCGGCGCCCACAAAAATCCATTGCCGGTGCGCGGTGCTGATGCGGTCGGGGGAGTGGGTGCGCAGGTAGGTGTAGAGGCGATAGCCGAGGGCGTACGCCAGCACCTCGCACAGCAAGTGCACGGGCAGGCGGGCCGGGCCCAGGGCTAGCTCAACGGGAAAATGCATGGCGCGAAGATGCGCCGTAAAAACGAGTACCCCGACCTTTCATTTCGGCCCGCCAGAACAGCTTCCGTTCAACGCGGGCCGAAATGAAAGGTCGGGGTACTCGTGCTACGCCTCGTTGTTTTCACGGGCGGCTTTGCGCGTGAGGGCGGTGAGGGGCGAGCGGGTAATTTCCGACTCGCTCTCGGAGCCCAGGCGGCGCACGTTGGCGGCGGCGCTCTCGCCGGTGGCGGGCAGGGCGCGGTTGAGCCAGCTCAGGATGTCGGTGGTGGTGCCGGGCAGCAGGCCGTGGAAGGCCGATAGAAACTTGGCGGGCAGCGAGAGAATGATTTCGCCGTCGCCGCGGCGGCAGGCGTTCCAGATTTGGCGGGCCGCTTGCTCGGCGCTCAGCGTGAAGCCGGGCAGGGAATCGGCAATGCTGAACCAGGCAAACTCTTTCTTGTGCTGGCCCTTCACCATGGCGTGGCCGGGGCTGCCGGTGCGCAGCAGGCCAGGACACACGGTGGTCACGGAAATGCCGTGCTGCCGCAGCTCGGCCCGAAAGCCTTCGGACAAGCCCACCAGGGCAAATTTGCTGGCGCTGTAGGGGGCCATGTGGGGCAGGGCCACTTTGCCCCCCAGCGAGGAAATGTTGACAATGCGGCCGGTTGCGCGGCGCCGCATGCTGGGCAGCACGGCCTGCATGGCGTGGAAAGGTGCCCAGAAGTGAATGGCCATGGTGTCCTCGTAGTCGCGGGTGTCCATGTTGTCCAAGGGGCCGCCCACGATGATGCCGGCGTTGTTGATGAGCACGTCGATGGGCCCGAGGCGGGTTTCCACTTCGGCCACCATGGTGCGCACTTCGGTTTCGTTGGTGATGTCGCGCGCCAGGGTCAGCACGTCGGCTTCGGCGGCGCCGGCCAGGAGCAAGTCCTGGCGGGCGCGGGCCAGCTCGGCCTCGTCGCGGGCACAAATGGCGACGCGGGCGCCCTCGGCCACGGCCTGGCGGGCCAGCACCAGCCCCAGGCCGCGCGAGCCGCCGGTGATGAGCACTACCCGTTGGCTCAGGTCGTACGACCCGCGGCGGTTCGACCACAGGGTGGCGGCGAGGGTGGCGGCGCCAAGGCCGGCGGCCAGCAACCAGTTTTTGTTGGTGCGCTTGTCGTGTTTCATGGAGGTTTGTATGCCAAAAAGGGCCGAAAGGTTGCACCGCCGTGGTCACCGGCCGGTTTTTTCGACTGGCTCTGGCACGAAACGTGGATGGCGGTGTGTTTGAGGCAGTACCGGCCGGGTTTTCATCCGATATTTACCCCGCCGTTGCGCCCCTTCTTTTCTGTTGTAGTAAATCATTGCCCCATGAAATTGTTATTGCTCTCTTCGTTGCTGGCCCTGGCCACCGTGTCCGCGGCGTTGGCGCAGTCCCCGGCCACGGTCAAGACCAAGGTGAAGCCTGTGGGCCAAGCCAGCGTGAAAACCAAAACCACCGCGGCTGCCAGTGCGCCCGCCGCTGAGGCGCCTGCTCCGCCCGCCGCCACGGTCGACGCAAAGGCCAATGCGCTTACGGCCAACATGCAGCAGAACCTCGGCCTCTCGCCCCAGCAAACCGAGAAAGTCCGGGCCATCAATCGTCGCTCGGTGGAGGGGTTGGAGTCCGCCCGCCTGCAGTACAAGACCGACCCGCGCAAGCTGGCCGGTGTCATCGAAACCATCAGCAGCTCGCGCCTCTCGGCCATCAAAGACGTGCTTACTCCCGCTCAATTCGCTAAATACCAGCGCAAGCGCGAGGAAAAGATGGGCGTGCCCAACGTGCAGGGCGTGCAAGGCACCCCGCCGCCCGGCTTGGGCGGTGGCAGCGGCGACCAATAAGGCAGCAACCAGCAACCAGCGGCCGGTTCAGTACCAAGCGCCTGGCTCTTCGGAGTCAGGCGCTTTTTTTGTTTTGAAACAGAGTTGCCCGGCCTTCGGGGCCGCGTTGGCGTATTTGGGGCATGGCCCAGCCCGTTGCCCCCGCTCCACCTGCTTCCAACCGCTTCTTTGCCCTGCTGGCCCGCGCCGGCCTCGACTGGTTTCTGCTGGCCTTGATTGGGGTGGTGGTGCTGGCCTATTTCCAGCCCGGCCTGGGCAGCAAGGCCAGCCCGGTGCCGTGGAAAGTAATTACCACCGTGGGCGTGGCCCTGGTGTTCTTCTTTTACGGCCTCAAGCTGAGCTTCGAGAAGCTGCGGGCGGGCATGCGCAACTGGCGCCTGCACCTGTTGGTGCAGCTGGCCACTTTCGCCTTGTTTCCCTTGCTGGCGCTGGTGGTGCGCCCATTTTTTAACTCCGCTGGCGGCGATGCCCTCTGGCAAAGCATCTTCTTCCTGTGCGCGCTGCCCAGCACGGTTTCAACCTCGGTGGTGATGGTGAGCATTGCGGGCGGCAACCTGCCGGCGGCCATTTTCAACGCCAGCATTTCCAGTTTAATCGGCATTCTGCTCACGCCGCTGCTCACCAGCCTGTTTCTGCATACGGGCACGGGCGGCAGCCAGCTGTGGGGCCTGGCCGTGCAGCTGCTGTGGCAGGTGGTGCTGCCGGTAGGGGCGGGGGTGTTGCTCAATGCCCGGTTCAACGCCTTTGCTGAGCGTCACAAATCCGGCCTGCGCATCTTCGACCAAATCACCATCCTGCTCATCGTTTTCACCGCCTTCTGCGAGTCGTTTGCCGAGGGCATTTTCAGCCGCTACCAGCCCGCCGACATTGCCAAGCTGGGCGCCGGCATGGTTGGCCTTTACCTGGTGGTTTTTGCCATCATTTGGGGCGTTAGCCGCGCCCTGCGCTTCTCTCGTGCCGACCAAATCGTGGCCGTATTCTGCGGTTCCAAAAAATCCCTGGTTCACGGCAGCGTGATGGCCAGCCTGCTTTTCCCCGCCAGTGCGGCCACGGGGCTCATTCTTCTGCCGCTCATGCTTTACCACGCCCTGCAGATTGTGCTGGCCAGCAGCATGGCGCAGTACCTCGGCCGGCAAACTGCGGCTCAGCCGGTAGCGGCTGCTTAGCTAATAGGAGGCAGACGGGGCCGGGGGTGAGGCCCCGCCAAGACCGGCAACAGCGCCCAGCTTTTCCTTGAGAAACGCCAGCGTCATGCCCCAGGCTTCGGCGGCGGCTTGCGGGTGGTAGCTGGGCCGCTCGTCGCAGTAGAAGCCGTGGTCGGCGTAGGAGATGACGGTGTTGATGTAGGGCTTGCCGGCGGCGGCTACCGCGTCCACCACTTCGGCCACCATTTCTTTGCCGATGTGGGCATCGAGCCCACCCCAGAAGAAGAGCTGCGGCGCGTGCAGGTCTTTGGCGCGGTCTTTTAGGAGGTGGGTGCCTCCGCCGTAGTAGGAAACGGCCGCCGCGAGCGGCAGCACGGCGTTGGCCAGAAACGACACGCGCCCGCCCAGGCAAAAGCCGACGCTGCCAATTTTATCGGCCACCACCAGCGCCTGCGAGGTCAGCCAGTCGTAGCTGGCCTGCAAATCCGCCGTCAGGCCTTCGCTGTCGATGGCGCCGTAGTGCGGGATAGCCACGGTGGCGAAATCCGAATAGGCGATTTCCAGGCCCGGGGTGGCAGTGCGGTGAAACAGCTCGGGGGCAATGACGGCGTAGCCCGCCTGCGCCAGTCGGTCGGCCACGCTGCGGATGTGGTGGTTCACGCCAAAAGCTTCTTGCAATAGAATCAGGCCAGGCACGGGGCCGGTGCTGTCGGGGAAAGCTGTGTAAGCCCGCATCTCGGTGCCGTCGGCTACGGAGAGGGTGACGAAGGTTGGGTCGCTCATGAAAGCAGGGGGTAGTTGAAAGTGTGGGTGCTTAAACAGCTAGTCCGGCATTTGTTCATTCCGGGCCCCACGCACTTCCCGCGAACCGGAAGGCCCCTTCGGCGGTTCTCACGTCTTACCCCCCTGAAAATGACTACCACCCCCAACCTTCGCCTCAACGTCCTCGACCAGTCGCCCATTCGCCCGGGCAGCACCCCGCGCGAGGCCATTCTCGAAACCGCGGAGCTGGCCCGGCTGGCCGACCGCCTCGGCTACGGCCGCTTCTGGGTGAGCGAGCACCACAACACCAACACCCTGGCCGGCTCGACGCCGGAAGTGCTGCTGGCCTACCTCGGCAGCCAAACCCAGCGCATTCGGCTGGGCTCGGGCGGCATCATGCTGCCGCACTACAGCGCCCTGAAGGTGGCCGAGAACTTCCGCATGCTCGAAACCTTGTTTCCCGGCCGCATCGACCTGGGCATGGGCCGGGCCCCCGGCGCCGACCGCCTCACGGCCTACGCCCTCAACCCCAACAACACCTTCAACGAAAAGGACTTCGTGGAGCAGCTCATGGACTTGCAAGCCTACCTGCGCGACGAACGAGTGCCCGACACCATTCACGAGCGGGTGATGGCCATTCCGCAGGCGCCCGCGGCCCCGGAGCTGTGGATACTCAGTTCCAGCGGCCAGAGTGGCTTGTTTGCCGCGCACTTGGGCATGGCGTTTTCCTTTGCCCAGTTTATCAACGGCACCGGCGGCCCTGAGGCCGTGCGCACTTACCGCCAGCGGTTCCGCCCGTCTTTGGAGCTGGCCGCACCGTTGGCCAACATGGCCGTGTTCACGCTCTGCGCCGACACCGAGGAGCGCGCCCAGGAATTGCGCGCCGCCATGGACCTGCAGCTCATTCGCTTCAGCAAAGGCCAGTTTACTCCTTTTCCCACCACCGAAGAAGTGCGCAGCTACCGCTTCACGGCCGAAGACCAGGCCCTGCTACGCCAAAACCAAGGCCGCGTGGTGAGCGGCACGCCCGAGCAGGTGCACGCCCAGTTCACCGCCCTGGCCGCTGACTATGGCGTCGATGAAATCACGGCCGTCACCATCACCGCCGACTTCCAGGACCGCCGGCGCTCCTACGAGCTGCTGGCCGAAGCCTTTGAGCTGACGGCTACCACTGCCCAGCGCCACGCGGAGTTGGTGTAAGCTCAACCGGCGCTGGCAGGCCATTGGCTGGATTGGTTTAGCTAGCCACAAACATAAAAAGCCCGGCCTTAGCCGGGCTTTTTGCTTGTCCAGACAATTGCTGTTGAGCTAACAAATTAATAATGGCTCTTTAAGGGGGAATAGAAAGATTTTTTCAATATACTATTTGGAACAATTCTAAATAGACTGCACCTTTGCACCATATTTTGAATGATTCTAAATAACCCATGCGTCTTCCCATACTTCCTCTGCTCTTTGTTGCCACTCTGTTACCGCTTACAAGCACGGCCCAGTCGGAGCGTCCCCACCGACAGCATGAGAAGCACAACGGAGCGCACGGCACCGTGAGCGGCGTAGTAATGCTGGCTAACGGCAAACCCGCCGAGCAGATTTCGGTGATGGTGAAGGGCACCACCCGCGGCACCACGACCGCCGCCGACGGCAGCTTCCAGCTCAGCGCCCCCGCTGGCTGGCAAGTCCTCACGGTGAGCTGCCTGGGCTGCGTACCGCAGGAAATCAGCGTGGAAGTACTCGCTCGCCAAACGGTAACGGCCCAGCCCGTAACCCTGGCCTCCGGCGAGCAGCAGCTAAGCGAAGTGACCGTGACCGGCGGCAAAAGCATGAACCAGCGCCTCACCAGCGTGGGCAAAATGCCCATTGCGCCGCTGGACAACCCGCAAAGCACCGTGACCGTGGAGCGAGAGGTGCTGGAGCAGCAGCAGGCCCTGCGCCTGAGCGATGTGCTGTCCAACGTGGCGGGCCTGTACGTGACCAGCACCACCGGCGGCACCCAAGAAGAGCTTGGCAGCCGCGGCTTTGCTTACGGCAGCAGCAATACCTTCAAAAACGGCGTGCGTTTCAACAACGGCGTGATGCCGGAAGTAAGCTCCCTGGAGCGGATGGAAGTGCTGAAAGGCAGCGCGGCCATCCTCTACGGCAACGTGGCCGCGGGCGGCGTGCTGAACCTGGTGACCAAGAAGCCGCAGTTTGAGCGCGGGGGCTCAGTTGGCTTGCGCGTGGGCAGCTTCGGATTCATCAAGCCCCAATTCGACGTGTACGGCGCCGTGGGCAGCAGCGACAAAGTGGCTTTTCGCCTGAACGGCACCTACGACCGCAGCAACAGCTACCGCGACGAAGTAGAGTCCAACCGGGTGTACGTGAACCCCTCGGTGCTCTTCCGCCTCACGCCCAAAACTGAGCTGCTGGTGGAAGGCGACTACCTGCGCGACAACCGCACCCCAGACTTTGGCGTGGGAGCCATCGATTACAACATTCTGGAGTCGCGCAGCCGGTTCCTGAACGTTGACAACGCCATCAACGCCACCCAGCAAACCAGCGCCACCGCCACACTCACCAGCCGCCTCAACAACGTGTGGCAGGTACGGGCCGTGGGCGCGTTTCAGCGCTACGACAACGAGCAGCGCAGCGCCTCGCGCCCCGTGGGCATCAACAGTGGTTTCCGGCCGGCCCGGGGAATTGTGGGCACGCCCAGCTACGTGGCACCCACGCCCAAGCCAGCGCTGTATGGCGACATGCTGCGCAGCCTCAACCGCAGCGAAACCGCTGAGAATTACTACCTCGCCCAACTGGACCTGACCGGCACGTTCCGCACGGGCGGCATTGGCCACACCCTGCTGATAGGCGCCGATGCCGACCAATACAACACCAACTCCCTGTCTTACATCGCCCAGCCCTTTGACTCCATCAATGTGCTGAACCGGGGCAAGGTGCTGCGCGCGCCGGCCAACGCCGTGAGCGGCTTCGACGACCTGCGCTACAACACCCGCACGCTGGGCAACACCCGTCGCGCTGGTTTCTACGTCCAAGACCTCATCAGCTTGGGCGAGTACGTGAAAGTGCTGGCCGGCCTTCGCTGGAGCTACCAGGAAACCCCCAGCGACGTGTACACCTACCCCGCGCTAACTCAGCCCGCCGCCACCGCCGCCACCGTGAAGGAAAACCGCCGCTACGACAGCGCCTTTTCGCCGCGCCTGGGTCTGGTGTTCCAGCCCATCAAAACCACGTCTCTGTTCGCTTCCTACTCGAACTCGTTCTCGCCCCAAGGCAACACCGTGACCGACAACCAGGGCAATGGCTTGCCGCCGTCCATCATCGACCAGTACGAAGTGGGCATCAAGAACGACTTGTTTGATGGCGTGCTTTCGTTGAACGCCACGGCTTACCAGATTGTGAACAGCAACCAAGCCCAGGTCATTCAGCCCAACGCGCCCAACTATAACAGGAACTTGCCGTCGGCGCAGGAGCTGGCCGGCGAGGTTACCAGCAAAGGCGTCGAATTAGACGTGCAAAGCCGCTCGTACTTGGGTTGGTCCTTCATCACGGGCTACAGCTACAACCACACGACATACACCAAGAGCAACATCTACGAAAACGGCAGCCGCCTGCGCTACAACCCCGCGCATACGGCCAACCTGAGCTTGTTCTACAACTTTGGCAGTGCCTTCGGTGAGAACGGCTTGCTCAAAGGCCTCACGGCGGGTGTAACCGGCTATTACGTGGGCGACAAAGTGGCGGGCCGTAACACCCGCCTCACCGTCGAGAATGATGCCTTCCGCCTCATCAGCATCCCTAACTACGTGCTGTTCGATGCCTCGCTGGGCTACGCCTACGAGCGGTTCTCGGTGCGCTTCAAAATGGCCAACCTCCTCGACGAACTCAGCTACAACCTGCACGACGACAACAGCGTGAACCCCATCGCGCCCCGCTCGTTCTCGGCCACGCTGGGCTACAAGCTGTAATTCTGATTTATTGAATTCTTGCTTGCGAAATTTACTTCTTAACCCGTCGGACGCCTTGCCTTCCGACGGGTTATTTGCTGCCACGCCTGCTCTGTTTTTATGAAAGTCTTCATCCGCAACATTCACTTGTACCTGGGCTTGGCTTCGGGGCTGATTATCGTCTTCGTGTGCCTCACCGGGACCATCCTGGTGTTTGAGAAGGAGATTGAGCAGACCTGGCATTCGGAGCGGTATTTCGTGGTGCCCGCCAGCACGCCGCGGCTGTCGCTGGCGCAGCTCACCGACGCCGTGCGCGCCTACAAGCCCAAAGCCAAAATCACCAGCTGGAAAGTTTACGCCGACCCCGCCCGCAGCGTGGAAGTGAGCTTGGCCGGTGCCGGCGGCCCGGGCGGCAAAGACGGCGGCCCCAAAGGCGAGCGCTCGGGCAATGGCAAAGCCAAACTGGAGGGCGCTGGCCGGCCGGGCGGCGAGGGCCGTGGGCCCGGTGCGGGCAAGCCCGGCGAAGGTGGCCCCGGCAAAGGCAAGGGAAAAGGCGACGGCGGCCCCCGCCTCTACGTAAACCCCTACACAGCGGCGGTTTTAGGTGAAATCAACCCCCGTGAAACGTTCTTCCACACTGTGGAGCAGCTGCACCGCGGGCTGGTGGCCGGCCCCATTGGCAAGCTTGTCATGGGCATCAACGCGTCCATTTTCCTCTTTATCCTGGGCACGGGCCTAATCCTGTGGTGGCCCGCCACGCGCAAGGCCATGACGCAGCGCCTGAAGGTGAAGTGGGGGAGTGGCTGGAAGCGCCTCAACCACGATTTTCACATCGTGTTGGGCTTTTACGCTTCGCTGTTCCTGCTCGTGTTCGCCCTCACCGGCGTGGGCATGTCGTTTGAATGGATAACCAAAGGCATTAACCAGCTCACCAATTCGCCCCTGAAGCGCCCCGAGCCGCCGGTTTCGGCCGCGCCGGCTGCGGGCGCCACCACTTTCGCCGCCGATGCGGCCCTGACCCTGGCCCGCCAGCAAGCCCCCGACGCCGAGAACTACTCCCTACAGCTGCCCAAAGAACCCACGGGTAGCATTCGAGTAGCCGTGCTGCGGCCCGGCGCCGTGACGGAAAACGCCACCGATGAAGTGTACCTCGACCAATACTCCGGCCAGGTAATCAGCGGCCAAACCTATGCCCAGCGCCCCCTCGGCCAGAAGATTCGCGGCCTGTTCAAGCCCATCCACACCGGCGCCATTTTCGGCTGGCCCACCAAAATACTCGCTTTGGTAATCAGCCTGCTCGGCGCCAGTTTCCCCATCACGGGCACCATCCTGTGGCTAAACCGAATTCGTAAGAACCGCAAGAAGCAGCGCACCCTGCAAGCCGTATAGAGACGCAAGATAGTGGGTGCTCGTGCCGGTCCGGCCGCCCTAGGCGGCCCGACCGGTTGATGCCAGAACGACGCAGGCGCCCGGTAACCGGTCCGGCTGCCTAGGCCGGCCCGACCGACACGGGAGCTCACGCAAAAGTGTCCCAGCCCAGCTTGAGGATGAAGGCGCCCACCACCCCCAAAAACAGCACCCGTACGAAGCCCGTGCCGTGCCGCTGCGCCATGCGCGCCCCTAGGGTGGAGCCCAGAATGTTGCAGGCTGCCATGGGCAGCGCCACCTTGTAGAGCACCTGCCCGGTAGTGGCGAAATAAAACAAGCTCGCCAGGTTGGTGGCCACGTTCACCAGCTTCGCCGAGGCCGAGGCTGCGATGAAATCGTAGCCAAACAGCCCCACGAAGGCAAACAGCAACAAGCTGCCCGTGCCCGGCCCAAAAAAGCCGTCGTAAAAGCCAATCGACGCGCCCAGCGCAATGCCCACCAGCACCTCCCGGGTCCCGCTGAGGCGCGGCGCGTGCAGGCTGCCAAAATCCTTGCGCCACGCCGTGTAAATGGCCATGACCACCAGCAGGCCCAGCACCAGCGGCCGCACGGCCTCCTTGTGCAGCAAACTCACGGCCCGCGAGCCCAGCAGCGCAAAGCCGCCTGCCACCAGCGCCGTGAGAGCCACCGTGCGCCAGCGGATGTCCAGCTTCTCCGGTCCGTTCAGGTAGCGGCGCAGGGCGGCCAGCGTGCCCGACAAACTCGATACTTTGCCGGTGCCAAACACGGTAGGCACGGGCACGCCCGGCAGCAGCACCAGCATAGCCGGCAGTTGAATCAGGCCCCCGCCCCCCACAATGGCATCAATAAACCCCGCCAGAAACGCAAAAAAACACAGCAATAGCACCGCAGTCGTCATGCCGCGAAGGTAGCGCCCGACGCCTGGGAGCTCATCATATAGAAACTATACAATACAAGCGGCTGAGCAGCGTTTCGGCATAAAAATCAACGCCATGACCACTGCTTACCGCTTCGGCTTTTTCGTTCTTTTGGCTGCACTTGGTGCTTGCCAATCCCCCTCCGCCACTGCTCCGGCTACTCCGCGCCAAGTGCGTACCGTGGGCTACGGCAGCGTCACGGTGTACCCCGATTTTGCCGAGCTGACGGTGGATGCCGAGTTTACCCGCCCCAAACTCAAGGACGCCGTGGCCGAAGTCCAGACCGTGGTCGACCAGGTGCTGGCCCTGTCCAAGCGCTATGCCCCCGGGCCCAACGACGTGCGGGTGAGCAGCACCTCCTCAGACAAAGAATTCACCTACGTGCGCGAAAAAAGGGTCTTCGTTGGGTTCAACTCCACGCAGTCCGTTACGGTGCGCATCACCGACCTGCGGCGCCTCTCGCCCTACCTCGAAGAGCTGCTGGCCACCCGCATCAACAGCATCAAAAACCTGAACTACGGCCACACCCGCGCCGACAGCCTGCGCCGCGAAGCCGACGTGCTGGCCCTGGCCGACGCCGTGAAAACCGCCGATAAAATGTGCGCCGCCCTAAAAGTGCGCCGCGGAGCCGTGCTCGAAGCCAGCGACTCGTCGAGCCCCGAAAGCGCCCAGGACGAGTGGAGCGGCCGGCAAGCCAACATTGAGCTGTACGGCAAAGGCTTCGGGGGCCGCGGTTTCAAAACCAGCCCCGAATTGCTGCGCTTCGCAAGCGTTTGCAGCCTGACGTCGGCGCTGGAGTAGCCAGTAGGTTCCCAGCGCAGCTGTAGACAAGCGTTGCCACTCGTCCGCATTGCTGATTTCCAAGGCGACGTTGAAAAAGCCGATTTATCGTCATGCAACGCGCAGCAAAGTATCTCGCGTGGGCAACTAAATAGTGGTGACGGGCAAGATGCTTCGCTGCGCGCTGCATGACGCACTTTTTTGGCCCGTTGATGTAGGCGTCCAGGGTTGTATCTTCAATCTGCTGACCTAGTTCCACAAGCCCGCATTGCCATGCCGAGGACGCTACCCATCCTGTTTTTGATGCTCGTGGCGCTCACCGGCCGGGCCCAGTTCGTGACCCTGCTCGACGCGGCCCCCATGGGCGAATGCATTCGCCTCACGCCCGACGAGCCCTACAGCGAAGGCATCGCCTACAACACCTCCCGCATCGACCTGCGCAACCCTTTCGAGGTTGACTTCGATGTCTACTTCGGCGATAAGAACGAACTAGGTGCCGACGGCATCGCCTTCCTGCTGCAAAACGACCCGAGTGGTTTTGCCGCGACCGGCATTTTCGGCGAAGGCATGGGCTACGGCGGCATCGCGCCCTCGGTGGCCGTGGAATTCGACACTTACCAAAACTACGCCCGCAACGACCCGGCCCACGACCACGTGAATTTGATGGTGAACGGGGTGAGCACACATTCTGCCCCCCAGCCGGAGCAAGCAGCCAGCCCGAACCTAGAAGATGACCGCCTGCACAGCTTCCACTTCCGCTGGAACCCCGCCGACCAAAGCATCTTAGTGCATCTTGACGGGCGCGTGGTCTGCCAAGCCAAAAGCGACCTCATCAACACCGTTTTCAACGGTAACCCCTCAGTGATATGGGGCTTCACTGCCTCCACTGGCCGGAAGCACAACCTCCAGTACTTCTGCCTCAAGCGCGTGGCCAGCAATTCCCCAATTGCGCCTGAATCCGTGCCCGGCCAAACGCTGAGCGCAAAGCCTGCAGCGGAAGGCGCTGGGCTGATGGAATTCCCCGAAGTAGGTGGGTTTATAAAACCCAACTAGAACGGCGGGTCTTCGTGCGTGTTGAAGTTGCTCTTGGGGAAGGGCACTGGCGACTCGTTGATTTTCGAGCCCAAGCGAATGGTGTTTGGCGCAAACGGGCTCGGCTCGCTGTCGAAGTTGCTGGCAGGCAGGCCCATGGGCTGGTAGCCGCTGCTGTCGAAGCCGCCGCCCATGCCGTCGAGGTCGGCGAACTTGGTGTACTTGCCGATGAACTTGAGCTGCACGGTTTCGAGCGAGCCGTTCCGGTGCTTGGCGATGATGACTTCGCCCACGCCTTGGGTCGAGTTGCCTTCGGCGTCCTGGTCGAGGCCGTAGTATTCGGGGCGGTAGAGGAAGATTACCATGTCGGCGTCCTGCTCGATGGAGCCCGATTCGCGAAGGTCACTCAGCTGCGGCTTCTTGTCGCCGCCGCGGGTTTCTACCGAGCGCGAGAGCTGCGACAGGGCCAGCACGGGCACGTTCAGCTCCTTGGCAATGCCTTTGAGGGCCCGCGAGATGCTGGCAATTTCCTGTTCGCGGTTGCCGCCGCGGCCGTCGGTGTTGCCGCTCATCAGCTGCAGGTAGTCGACGATAATCATCTGCACGTCTTTCTGCGAGCGCAGGCGGCGGCACTTGGTGCGCAGCTCGCGGATGCTCAGGCCGGGCGTGTCGTCGATGTAAATCGGGGCGGCCGAGAGGGCCGTGATTTTGTGGTTGAGCTGCTGCCACTCGTGGTCGGCGAGGCTTCCTTTCTTGATTTTCTCGGAATCCAGCTCGGCTTCGGCCGAAATCAGACGGTTGACCAGCTGCAACGAGGACATTTCCAGCGAGAAAATGGCCACGGCTTTCTTGAAGTCCACGGCCGCGTTGCGCATGGCCGAAACCACAAACGCCGTTTTGCCCATCCCTGGCCGAGCCGCAATAATCACAAGGTCAGATGGTTGCCAGCCGCTGGTAACGCGGTCCAGGGCTGTAAAGCCGGTGGGAACCCCCGTCAAACCGTCGGACTGGTTCTTCTTCTCTTCCAGCTCCTTGATGGCTTTGCCCATCAAGCTTCGCATGTCGTCGAAGTTCTTGCGGATGTTCGACTCCGACACCTCGAACAAGGCCGACTCGGTGTCGTCGAGCAGCTTGAACACGTCGGTGGTGTCCTCGAAAGCATCACGCTGAATCTCGCTTGAAATGCGAATCAGTTCGCGCTTGATGGCCGTTTCGGTGATGATGCGGGCGTGGTATTCCACGTTGGCCGCCGAGTTCACTTTCAGCGTGAGGTTGGCCACGTAGAAGGGGCCGCCGCAGGCTTCAAGCTCGCCCATTTCGCGCAGCTCCTGCACCACGGTGAGCTGGTCGATGGGCTCCGATTTGTCGAACAGCCGAATAACGGCCCGGTAGATGCGCTGGTGCGCGTCCTTGTAGAAGCTCTCGGGCTTGAGTAGGTCGATGACCGACGTGAGCGCATCTTTCTCCAGCATGAGCGCCCCGAGCACCGCCATTTCGAGCTCGGGCGCCTGGGGCGGCAGCTTGCCGGCGGCACTGGCGTTGTAAGGCACGCCCCCAGAAGTTCCGCGGTTAGCCAGCGCAGCTTTGGCGCGGGCTGCGGATTGCTTCAGGCGGTCGTCCATCCGGTCTTGCATGGGGTGTCAGGGGTGTTGGGGCAGCGGAAACTAGGCACCGGGCATTGTTTTGCAAGCCCGGCGGTACACGATGTACACAAAGCTAACTCCTGGGGCGGGGAAAAGATTAGAGCGGAAAAATCGATTCTTTTGGCTATAGAACGGTCCCGGCAGCCGGGATTGTGTACTTTCGCGGCCCTTTCCTTTATTGTTCAGATTGTTGGGAAAGGGCGGCTAACTTGGCAAATCGGCCGGGCCGCCCGCCGCATCCCAACCGCTTGAACCAGCGCAGCAATTCCTTTGGCACCAGACACGAAAAACGAGAACGACACCGCGGCCCTGGCCCCGCGCGAAAGCATTCACCTGATTGCGGTGGGCGGCAGCATCATGCACAACCTGGCGCTGGCCCTGCACCGGCGTGGCGCCCACGTCACGGGTTCCGACGACGAAATCTTCGAGCCCGCCAAAGGCCGCCTGGCCGCTGCCGGTCTGCTGCCGGCCCAGGAAGGCTGGGACGCCAGCAGCATCACCCCCGACCTCGACGCCGTGATTGTGGGCATGCACGCCCGCCCCGACAACCCCGAACTGCTGCGTGCCCAGGAGCTGGGCCTGAAAATCTATTCCTTCCCCGAGTACATCTACGAGGCCAGCCGCGACAAGCAGCGCATCGTTATTGGCGGCTCACACGGCAAAACGAGCATCACGGCCTGCATTCTGCACGTGCTGCGCTACCACGGCCGCGAGTTCGACTACGCGGTGGGTGCCCAACTGGCGGGCTTCGATTTGATGGTGCAACTGAGCGACGCGCCCATCATCATCATTGAAGGCGACGAGTACCTGTCGTCGCCCGTGGACCGTCGGCCCAAGTTTCACCTCTACCAGCACCACATCGGGGTGATTTCGGGCATCAGCTGGGACCACATCAACGTGTTTCCGACCGAGGAAAACTACCGCGAGCAATTCCGCATTTTCGCCGACATGACGCCCAAGGCCGGCGTGCTCATCTACGACCGCGACGACGAGCAAGTGCAACTGGTGAGCGTGCCCACCAACCCCGACGTGACCTACATCGGCTACGGCCCTCACGAGCACGTCATCCGCAACGGCAAGACCCTGCTCGTCACCAAAAAGGACGAGGAAGTGCCCATTCAGGTATTTGGCGAGCACAACCTGCGCAACATCTCTGCGGCCAAGGAAGTCTGCAAGCAGCTGGGCATTAAGGGAAAGGACTTCTTCAAGGCCGTGGCCTCGTTCCCCGGCGCCGCCCGGCGGCTGGAACTGGTGAAGGAAGGCGCCACCTCGGTGGTGTACAAGGACTTTGCCCACGCACCCAGTAAGTTGAAAGCCACCGCCACGGCCCTGAAGAAGCAGTTTCCGCAGCGGCGCCTAGTGGCCTGCCTGGAGCTGCACACGTTCAGCAGCCTCAACCCGGCCTTCTTGCCGCAGTACGCGCACTGCTTCGACGCGCCGGATGTGGCCGTGGTATATTTCAACCCGCACGTGCTGGAGCACAAGCGTTTGCCGCCGCTGGCCGCCGCTACCGTTGCCGAAGCGTTTCAGCGGCCCGACATCAAGGTAATTACCGACAGCAGTGAGCTTGCTGCCTTCCTGCGTTCGCAGCAATGGGCCAATGCCAACCTGCTGCTCATGTCTTCGGGTACCTTCGACGGCTTGAACCTGACGGAACTGGCCACCGAAATCACGGGCTGATGCAACGGCCGACGCTACTGCTGCTACACGGGGCCATGGGCAGCCCCGCCACGTTGGCGCCGCTGACGGAGCTGTTGTCGGCTGATTTCAACGTGAAAACCTTTGCCTTTGCCGGCCACGGCGGGAGGGAGGTGGACCTGGCAACTTTCACGCTGCCGCATTTTGCGGAGGAAGTTCTGACGTTTTTGAAAACGCACGAAACAGCCCCGGTCCACGTGTTTGGCTACAGCATGGGCGGCTACGCGGCGCTGCTGGCGGCCCACCACGAGCCGGCGCAATTTGCCAGCATCACCACGTTGGGCACCAAGCTGGACTGGTCGCAAGAGTCGGCCGCGGCCGAAATACGGCTTCTCGACCCGGAGAAGATGCTGGCCAAAGTGCCCACCTTTGTGGAGGTACTGCGCCAGCGCCACGCCCCAGCCGACTGGGCCGCCGTGGTACGCGCCACCGCCAGCATGATGACGGCGGCCGGCGCCAGCCCGCCACTGACTGCGGTCGACTTTGCAGCGCTGCAGGTGCCTGTGCAGGTGCTGATGGGCGATGGCGACCTGACTTCCGAACGCGGTGATGCGAGCAAAGTCTTAGCCCAGCATTTGCCTCAAGGGCGCTACGAGGTGCTGCCCAACACGCCACACCCCATCGAACGGGTGGACATCGCAGACCTAGCAAGTCGAATTCGGGGCTTCGCAGTATCTCATGCCTGAACACTAGGCTATAAAAAAAGCCCGCTATTCAGCGGGCTTTTTTGGGGTAGGCCGGGGAGGCCGGTTGGTGTCGGTGGTGATGAGGAGGGCCAGGGCGGTAAGGGCGGCGCGTAGCAGCCATTTGTTGCGGGTGCTCATCGGTTGGCGGCGGAAAAAAGTGCGTTGTTGGGTTCCACTTTTAGGTCGCAGTTGCCCCCGCCGGTGTTGCCGCCGCAGGTGGTGCCCACGATGCGGCCGTTCTCGAAATTGAAGTAGCAAATGCTGCAGCCCACGCCGGAAAGCGTGTAGCGCTCGGCGGTGGGGCGCAGGAAGTAGGTGTTGTCGCCGCCGCCGGTGAGGGGCAGGGCCATGGCCCGGAACATGCCGTTGCGCAGGCCCATGCCGATGAGGAAGTAGCTAACCGGCGCGCCGTCTTCGCTGGGCGCCTTGCGCACCTGCACTTTGTCGATGACCGTGCCGTCGTTGAACTGCTTGATGAAGGCGCGGGCCAGCAAGTTGCGGGGCGTCGAGTATTCGGTGCTGGTGTCGGTGAAGTGCACGATTTTGCGGCTCTCCGGCGCGGCAATTACCTCTCCCTTGACTTTGTTGGGGCTGCCAAACTCGTTGGTGGTGGGCTTGACGGTTTCGCAGGCCATGGCCAGCAACGCCACCAACAGGCTCAGCAAGCCCAATCCAAGCAAACGAGGGAGAAATTTCATGGTTTAAGGTTGAGTATTACGGGCGTTAGAGCGAAAGTGGCGCGCAAACGTTGCTTGGCGTCGTGTTAAGTTTTCGCGCTCAACTGTTAGCTGCAACGAACTAGCGGGGTTTGTAGTACTTACGGGCCTCCGGCAGCTCCCGTTGGATGTCGGCAATGCGGGTGCCGTTGGACGGGTGCGTGGACAGAAATTCCGGCGGCGAGGCGCCCCCCTTGGAGTCCATGCGCTGCCAGAACGCAACAGCGCCGTCGGGGTTGTAGCCGGCCATGGCCATGAAAATCAGGCCCAGGTGGTCGGCTTCGCTTTCTTGGTTGCGGCCGTACTTCAGCAGGCCCAGCTGCGAGCCCACACCGAACGCCTGCAAAGCCAGCTGCTGCGTGCCCGGCGCGTTGGTGGAAAGCGCCGCCGACAAGGCCTGTCCCCCGGCCTGCTGCAGCAGGCCCTGGCTCATGCGTTCGGAGCCGTGCTTGGCCACGGCGTGCGCAATTTCGTGCGCCATCACCACGGCCAGGCCGGTTTCGTCCTGCGTGATGGGCAAGATGCCGGTGTACACGGCCACTTTGCCGCCGGGCATGCACCAGGCGTTCTGCTGCTTGTCGTCCTGAATCACGTTGAATTCCCACTGGTACCCGGCGAGCTGGTCGGAGGCGTTTTGCTGGCGGAAGTAGGACTCCACAGCCGACTGAACGCGTTGGCCCACGCGGCGCGTCATCGACACGTACTGGGAATTGGTCGAGAGTGGGCCCTTGGCAATTACCTCGCGGTATTGCTGCGCGGCCAGGGTGTTGATTTCGGTGTCGCTCACGAGGCTGAGTTGCCGGCGGCCCGTGATGGGCACCGTGGAGCAAGCGGCCAGTAAGGCCAAACTTGCCACAAGGGTGAGTTTCTTGAGCATGGCTTCAAAGAAAAGATGGGGGTGAGGTAGCGGCCAAGGCAGCTAGCACGTTTCAGGCCAAAGTGGGCCCGCAATTGCCGCCTATACGGCACCGGGCTGGGTAAATGTTTAGCCGGTGCCCGGGGCGAGCCGGAAAAACCGTTCTTGCGGTTGTCCCAACCCCGCGCCGAGCCGTAGTTTTGAGTCCGCTCCGTCCGAATTCCCCTATGAAAATCATCTGCATTGGTCGCAATTACGCCGACCACATTGCCGAGCTGCACAACGAAGTGCCCGCTGCCCCCGTCATCTTTCTGAAGCCCGAAACGGCGCTGCTCCAACGCGGCCAGCCCTTCTTCATCCCCGAGTTTTCCAACGACATTCACCACGAGCTGGAACTGGTGCTGCGCGTGAGTAAAAACGGCCGCCACATCGACGAGCAGTTTGCCCACACCTATTTCGATGCCGTGGGGTTGGGCATTGACTTCACGGCCCGCGACTTGCAGAGCGAGCTGAAGAAGAAAGGACTGCCCTGGGAGTTGGCTAAGGCTTTCGACGGCTCGGCGCCCATCTCGCCCACCTTTAGGCTGGTGGCAGAAATCGCCGACTTGGCCAACATCAACTTCCACCTCGAAGTGAACGGCGAAACCCGGCAAACCGGCAATTCCAGCTTGATGCTGCACCCGTTTGCCAAAATCATCAGCTTCGTCTCGAAATACATTTCCCTCAAAATGGGGGACCTCATATTCACGGGCACCCCGGCCGGCGTGGGCCCCGTAAAAGTGGGCGACCAGTTGGTAGGCTTTTTGGAAGGAGAAAGGCTGCTCGAATTGAGCGTGCGGTAGGGGGTGCACTACCATTTGTTTTTAGTTAAAACGTCATGCAGAGCGCAGCGAAGCATCTTGCCCGCAGCAAGTAATTACTGCCACACGCGAGATGCTTCGCTGCGCTCTGCATGACGTTTTGTTGTTTGTTAGAATGTTGAAAAATAAAGCGAAGTTGATTCTCGGGTTGGCACTGGTCGTGTTGGCTGGGCAGCCGGGAAAAGTAGGAGGGCAGGAAGCCGATACCTCGGAGCGCAGCCGCTCCATGAGTGAGATGCTGAACGGCGGCCGGCCGATGGTGCCGTCCGGCTATTTCTTGTTTCCCATTGCGCCGGGCAAGCCGGGCTTTTTGGCCGGCAGCATGGGCGAAATTCGGCCCAACCACTTCCACGGCGGGCTCGACATCAAGACCGGCGGCGGCGTGAACCAGCCCGTGTACGCGTCGGCCGACGGCTACATCTCGCGCCTCAAGCAGTCGTCTTTCGGCTACGGCAACGTGCTCTACATCACGCACCCCAATGGACTGACGACGGTGTACGGCCACCTGAACGACTTCCGCGGGCCCGTGGCGGCCGAGCTGCGCCAGCGCCAGTACGACAAGCAGAGCTACGAACTGGAAGCATTCTTTGAGAAAGACCGGTTTCCGGTGAAGCGCGGGGAAGTGGTGGCGCTGAGCGGCAACACGGGCGGTTCGGCGGGCCCGCACCTGCACTGGGAGGTGCGCGACGCCCAGGACCGGCAGTACAATCCGCTGCAATGGGGCGGCTTCCCGGAGATTCAGGACCACGCGGCGCCCACGCTGCAGGCTTTCGCCCTGGAGCCGCTCGGCATCGATTCGCGGGTGAGGAATGTGTTTGCCAAGGTTGTGTTTGCGCCCAAGGTGCAGCCGGGCCCGGGCGTGGCCACCGTATGGCCCGATACCATCAGCGCCTTCGGGTCGGTGGGCTTGCTGGTGCAGGGCTTCGACCGGTTCGACAACGCCTGGAATAAAAACGGCATCCAGCGGGTGACGGTGAAGGTGAACGGCCAGCCGTTTTACCAGCACGTCATCGACGCCGTGCCCTTCCCAACTGGCACGCGGCAGGTGGGCAACTTCGTCGACTACCTCTACCAGCACACCCAGGGCCGCACCCTGCAAAAGCTGTGGGTGGACGAAGGCAACGACCTGCAGATGTACACCACCGGCCCCAGCAAAGGCCGCCTGAACGTGGAGGCCGGCAAAGTGTACACCATCGACGTGGTGCTGGCCGACTCCTACAACAACCAGACGCCGGTGCGCCTGGTGCTGCGCGGCGAGCAGCCCGGTTACTTCAACACCCGGTCGGCGGCCGTCAAAAAGCCCGCGCTGCGCTTCGAGGTAACGCGCAACCTGCTCAAGGCCGTGGCCACCAACCCCAGCACCGACACGGTGGCGGGCAACCTAGTGCTGATGCGCGGCAACCGCGTGCTGGAAGTGCGGCCCAGCTATACCCAGAACAGCGAAAACGTGTACCTCTACGACCTGCGCGCCGGCCTGCCCGATTCGTTGCGCTTCGGCAGCATCACCAAGAAATTCGACCGGCAGGTGCTGGTGCCAGCCGGCAAGGAGACCACCTACGCCACGCCCTACCTCAACCTGGCGTTCGGCCCGCAAACCCTGTTCGACAACCTTTACCTCGCCACTTCCTACAAGCCCGAGCCCAAGGGCAGCGGCTTCTGGACGGTGGGCTCGCCGCTTCAGATACTCTACAAAACAGCCGTGCTCACCCTGAAGCCCGCCACCCCGCCCGCCGACCCGCAGCGCACCGCCATCTACGCCGCCACGCTGAAAGGCGGCAAGGCCTACGTGGGCGGCAAGTGGGACGACAAAGGCCAGATTACGGCTGCCATTCGCCAGTTTGCCTCCTACCGCATTCTCACCGACACCGTGGCCCCCAAGGCCAGTCTGGTTGGGCGCCCGGGTGGCCAGCTGCTCTTCCGGGTGGGCGATGACTTGTCGGGGCTGGCAAGCTACCGCCTGTTTGTGGGCGGCAAATTCCGGATGCTGCGCTTCGAGCACAAGAATTCAACCCTCTTCACCGTGGCCACCGACACGCTGGGCCCCCGCCTGCGCGGCCCCGCCGAGTTGCGCCTCACCGACCAAGCCGGCAACGAGCGGGTGATTCCGCTGAGCTTGTAGCGCGGTCGTACCCGGCAGGGACTTTTAGTCCGCGAGCGAGTTGTGTCATTCGCGGACTAAAAGTCCGCGCTACATTTCATACCCCCACACCCTCATACCCTTCTTAAAATGTCCCTCGAACCCGGCCAACCCGCCCCTGACTTCACCGCCCAAGACCAGGACGGCAACACCGTCTCGCTGAGCGCCCTGCGCGGCCAGAAAGTGGCCCTCTACTTCTATCCTAAGGACGACACGCCCGGCTGCACGGCCCAGGCCTGCAACCTGCGCGACCACCAGGAAGAGTTGAAGGCCAGCAACATTCAGGTCATTGGCGTGAGCACCGATGACGAAACCGCCCACAAGAAGTTTGCGATGAAATTCGACCTGCCCTTTCCACTGCTCGTGGACACTGAGAAGAAAATTGTGCAGGATTACGGGGTGTGGCAGGAGAAAAAAAACTACGGCAAAACTTACATGGGCACCGTGCGCACCACCTTCCTTATTGATGAAAACGGCCTGATTGAGAAGGTTATTAAGAAAGTGGACACCAAAGAGCACGCCGCCCAGCTCCTATAATTTTTCTGGCTGATTGTCAGGCCGAAATCCGATAGGTAGGTGCCCGCCAACCCCATTGGTTTACTTTTGCCCGGAGTGCCCGGCTGCCCGCATCGTGCAGTCCAGAATATAATCTCAACCAGAAACCCCAGCTGCTATGGCCGATACGACCACCTCCAAAACTGTTGAACAACCCGAGAAATCCATTCAAGAGCTCAAGGAAATAGCCACCCAGGTGCGCCGCGACATCGTCCGCATGGTGCACGCCGTTAATTCGGGCCACCCCGGCGGCTCGCTCGGCATCACCGATTTGTTGGTTGCGCTCTACTTCAAGGTGATGAAGCACCACCCCGAGCCCTTCGACATGGACGGCAAGGACCAGGACCTGTTTTTCCTGTCCAACGGCCACACGTCGGCCACCATGTACTCGTGTTTAGCGCGCTCGGGCTACTTCCCCGTGAGCGAGTTGGCTACTTTCCGCAAGCTCAACTCGCGCCTGCAGGGCCACCCCACCACGCACGAAGGCCTTCCGGGCATCCGCATTGCCTCGGGCTCGCTGGGCCAGGGCCTGAGCGTGGCTTGTGGCGCCGCCCAGGCCAAAAAGCTGAACGGCGACCGTCAGCGCGTGTTCGTGCTCATGGGCGACGGCGAGCTGGAAGAAGGCCAGAACTGGGAGGCCGCGATGTACGCCGCCCATCACAAAATCGACAACCTGATTGCCATTGTGGACCGCAACGGCCAGCAGATTGACGGCTCGACCGACCAAATCGGCGGCCTCGGCGACCTGCGCGCCAAGTTCGAAGCCTTTGGCTGGCACGTTTTCGAAGGCGACGGCAACCACTTCGATGCCCTGTTGCCCACCCTCGAAAACTGCGTGGCCGCTGCCGGCAAAGCCCGCCCCATCATGTTCCTGATGGACACCAAAATGGGCTTTGGCGTGGACTTCATGATGGAAGGCCACAAGTGGCACGGCGTGGCGCCCAACGATGCTCAACTGGCTGAAGCGTTGGGCCAGCTGACGGTGGGCACGGAAGGCGACTACTAAGGCGCACTGACGATGCAGCGTTGCGCCTGGCGTGCACCTCACCCCCCGGCCCCCTCTCCCGCGGAGAGGGGGAGCCTGACGTTTTCGCTAGAGGCAGAACCGGTGCCCCTTCTTTTTGGGAGAGGGGGCCGAGGGGTGAGGTTGACGTGGGCGGTACTGCTAGTCTTGTTGGGGTTCAGCCGAAACGCTTTCGCCCAAAACGCCGCGCCCGAAAAGCCGAAAGTCACCCGCATTCTCTTCCTGCTTGATGCCTCCGGCTCGATGATGGCGCCCTGGGAGGGCCAGCCCCGTTGGAACGTAGCCAAGCGCATGCTCAGCAAAATGGTCGACTCGCTCAATGCCTATCCCAACCTGGAACTGGGGCTGCGCGTGTACGGCCACCAGTTTCCCAACGCCGACAAAAACTGCCAGGATTCGAAGCTGGAGGTGCCCTTTGCCCCGCGCAACGCCAAGGCCATCAAAGACAAGCTGACCACGCTCAAAGCCCAAGGCAACACGCCCATTACCTATTCGCTGGAACAGTCGGCCAACGACTTTCCCACGGATAAGTCTTCGCGCAACGTGCTGCTGCTGATTACCGACGGCTTGGAGTCGTGCAACCGCGACCCGTGCGCGGCCTCCATTGCCCTGCAGCGGAAGCATGTGTTCCTGAAGCCCTTCGTCATTGGGATTGGGGCCGAGCGGGATTTTGGTAAGCAGTTGGAGTGCCTGGGGCAATACTACAACGCCGCCGAGGTGAAGACCTTCCGCACGGTAATGAACGACGTCATTGCCCAAACGCTCAGCAAGACCACCGTCAGCGTAAACCTGACCGATGCCGACAGCCGCCCGGTGGAAACGAACGTGAACATGACGTTCGTGAACAACGTGACCGAGCAGCCCGAGTACAACTACGTGCACTACCGCGACGCCCAAGGCAAGGCCGACGTGCTCGACATCGACGCCCTGCAGAGCTACGACCTGGTGATAAACACGGTGCCGCCCGTGCGCCAGCAGAACCTGGTCATCAAGCCCGGCAAGGCCAACGTGCTCACCTACAAAACGCCGCAAGGCACGCTCTGGCTGCAAAGCCCGCAGCTCACGCCTAACCCCTACGGCACGATGCAAGCGGTGGTGCGCGACCCGCAGCGCAACACCGTGGCCAGCTTTCCCTTCGGCACCAAGCAAAAGCTGCTGGCCGGCAACTACGAAGTGGAAGTGCTCACGCTCCCGCGCATCACGCGCCGCGTCAGCGTGAAACAGGGGCAGGAACTGGCCGTCACGTATGCCGCGCCCGGCACGCTCAACATCACCACCGATTTGAAAGGCTACGGCAGCATCTACCAACTCAATAACGACGAGTCGCAAACCTGGATATACACCTTGCCCGAAGGCGGCAGCAGCAAATTGAACCTGCCCATGCAGCCCGGCGCCTACCGCCTGGTTTTTCGCACCAAAACCAGCACTGGGAGTAAATTCACCGATGTGCGCAATTTCAGCATTCGAAGTGGCCAGACCACATCGGTAGCCATTTTTGGAAAGTAAAGTAGAACGACCAATTCCCCTCCTTACCAAGGAGGGGACATTTTTGCAAAGCAAAAATTGGGGTGGTTGTAGGCGTTGAACGAATCGTAATAAGACAAGTCCATGACCATCCTCAACAACCTTGCTCACAAAAAAGACGAATGCCGCACGCTCAGACACACCTGACCTCCGCCGAAGCTGTGCTATGGAACCGCTTAAAAAGCGCCCAGCTAGCCGGTCGCAAATTCCGCCGCCAGCACAGCATTGGCGTACATTCTGGACTTCTATTGCCCGCAGGAAAAGCTTGCGGTTGAATTAGACGGCGCGGGCCATTTCACGGCCTCGGGTAATTTGCACGACGCGGCGCGCACTGAATACCTGAACGCGGCTGGTATTCGCGTAATCAGGTTTGAGAACAGATTAATTTGGTCGGATTTAGATAGCGTGTTGCATTCGATTGAAAGTAGTTTTAGTGCGCGTTAACGTTAGCCGTTCAACGCCCACAACCACCCCAGTTGCCGCTTTGCGGCAACGTCCCCTCCTTGGTAAGGAGGAGAGTTTTGACCGCCTTAACACCCCTTACACACCATGAAAGACTTTCCCTACACCGAATCCAAAGACACCCGCAGCGGCTTTGGCGCTGGCCTGGCCGAGCTGGGCAAAACCAACCCCAACGTGGTAGCGCTTTGCGCCGACCTCACCGGCTCGCTCAAGATGGACGCCTTCAAAAAGGAAAACCCCGACCGGTTTTTTCAGGTAGGCATCGCCGAGGCCAACATGATGTGCGTGGCCGCGGGCATGACCATTGGCGGCAAAATCCCGTTCACGGGCACCTTCGCCAACTTCAGCACCGGCCGTGTGTACGACCAGATTCGGCAGAGCATTGCCTACTCCGATAAGAACGTGAAAATCTGCGCCTCGCACGCCGGCCTCACGTTGGGCGAAGACGGCGCCACCCACCAGATTCTGGAAGACCTGGGCATGATGAAAATGCTGCCTGGCATGACCGTCATCAACCCCTGCGACTACAACCAGACCAAAGCCGCCACCATCGCCATCGCCGACCACCACGGCCCGGTGTACCTGCGCTTTGGCCGCCCCGTGGTGCCCAACTTCACGCTCGCCGACCAGAAGTTTGAAATCGGCAAGGCCTGGGTGCTGAACGAAGGCACCGACGTGAGCATTTTCGCCACCGGCCACTTGGTGTGGAAAGCGGTGCTGGCCGGCAAACTGCTGGAAGAAAAAGGCATCAACGCCGAAATCATCAACATCCACACCATCAAGCCGCTCGATGCGGAAGCCATCTTGGCTTCGGTCCGCAAAACGGGCTGCGTGGTAACCGCTGAAGAGCATCAGATGAACGGTGGCCTCGGCGACAGCATCGCCCAACTGCTGGCCCGCGAGGAGCCCCTGCCCCTGGAAATGGTGGCCGTGAACGACAGCTTCGGCGAAAGCGCCACGCCCGACCAGCTGATGGAGAAATACAAGCTCAACGAAGCCGCCATCGTGGCCGCCGTGGAGGCGGTGATGAAGCGGAAAAAGTAAGGATGATTTAGAGCAAATAGAAGGCCCACTTCTTAGTAAAAGAGTGGGCCTTTGGTGGTTTATCTTTTGTGATTTAAAATGAACTATTGGCTGAGTCGAACAGTCACTCAAAAACTGACATGCCAATCCCAGTTTCTAGCATCGTCGTTTGTCTTCTTAAGTGCAACACAAGAAGCATCTATGCCTAACTCAGAATCAGATATCAGGATTTCTTCTTTTAGAAACTTTTTAGCCTTTGGCATGGCGGTCAACAATTTTGAATAATTGCCAGTGGTTGAATTTCGATTTTCTGGGTATTGTGCATATACTTCGTAGCTTGGGAATTGCGATATGTATCGTAGCAACTTCCTGATGCCGGGAAAATCTACATCATCAAACACAATTATTCCATTTTTAGATAATAATTTATCAAGATAAAAAAAATTTACAAGCAACCAATCCATTTGCTTAGTGGAATCAATATATGCAAAGTCAAACTTACGCCCACTTGCCAAGATTTTTGGTAATGAAATATAGCAAAACTCCTCTACAAATTCCAAGTTGTCTGCATAGCCGGCTTGTTCAATTAGGTCGAGGCCATTGCCACTCCAACCTGAATGTTGAAATTTGTCAATTACTAAATGTGTGCCGTTGTTTTTTTCAATTTGCTCTACAATAGCCAAAGTTGACATGCCGTATGCAAAGCCAATTTCTATAGAGGAGTGAAAGTTATTTTCCCGTATGATGCGCTGCAAAAATTCGCATTGCTCTTTTGACGTCTCCGAATGAATGTTGACTGTCAAACCAGCGCTATTTTTAAAGCTCTTGGTTATAAATATGTTTTCAAGAAGACGATTCATTTCGCAGGGTGCTAAATTGGTTTAAGTTCAAAAATCCCTTCAACCAAGTAAACGAGTTAAGGGCATCGCGGAATTCTGCAAATATAGGGAACAGTGTTGTCCCTGTATGGCTATCAACACCTGTGCTCGGAGTGGAGGTACAAACTTTATTTCAATGATTTCAATCGAGCTTACCTGTACTATTATATATTGTTGCAGACACATTTAGGCAACGCATTGGACGTAAATGCGGCCTCAAATAGTGCCTCGGTTGCGGGTGGTCAGGAACTGCCGGGCTGCCAGCAATTCGGGTCTACTGGGCGTTGCCTGGCTCGTTACCTGAAGCAGCTGTTTGTAGTAGTAAGCTGACTTTTCGGTGTCGCCGGCTTTCTCGGCTGCTAGTCCTGCACCGTACAGTCCATTGAGTCGGTTAGGGCGCTTCTTTAAATTGGCTTCGTATGCTTGCAGCGCCTGCTGGGGTTTATTTAACTGCAGGAGCATATCGCCCAATAGCTCCCGCGCCGGAATCACTTCACATGGCGTAACCGGGTGTTTTTCGGTCTTGTCTTCCAGGTCGGCCGCTGCTGTCATCAGCGTCAGCGCAGCGTCGTTTTTGCCCTCTTTTAATTGTACCCAGGCCTCGGCTGCTTTGGCTTGGATTTCCACTTGGCTGGCTTTGTAGGCATCTTTCTGGGCCACCAGTTTGCTGTGGATTTTCTTAAGCTCCGCTAGTTCTGTTTTAGCAGCCGCCACGTTGCCGGTGTTGGCCAAGCCCAGCAACCGGGTGAAGTGAACAATGGCTTTTTGCCATTGGAAGTCCGCCCATGGAAAATCTTTCTTGTGCACTTGCAGCGTTGCGGCTTCTTGCCATAGCTTGTTCTCCAACGCATAGCGGGCCGGAATGGAAGCAAAAGCGTAGGCCACTTTGAAGTTTTGCGGCGTGACTTCGTTAATGGTTTTCAGATAGGCCAGTTGTTTCTTGGCAAGGTCGTTTTCGCCGCGCTGCAGGTACGAATACATCAAGTAGTCCATGCCGTGCAGCTCCTCGTCCCAATGGCCTTTTATGCCGGCCTCCTGCGCGTAGCATTGCGCCGAAGCCACGGACGCCAAATTTGAATTTACGCATTCCTCCCACAGGCCCAGCCGGGTGAAAATGTGGGACGGCATGTGCAGGGCGTGCGCCGACGACGGTGCCACCGCCGCGTATTTCCGGGCGGCGGGCAGCGCCAGGGCCGCCAGCTCGGGGTAGTCGTAGGTGTGAATGGTGTAGTGAATGATGCCGGGGTGGTCGGGCTCGTTGGGGTAGAGCGCGGCCAACAATTGCCCGGCCTTTTTCTGGTTCGTGAACTGCTTGTCGGTGGGTTTTGCGGCCGCGTTCAGCGCCAGGGCGTAGAAAATGGTGGCCTCGCTGTCGGTGGGGTAGCGGGTGTGCAGGGTTTCCATGGCCTTTTCGAGCCGGGCGCAGCGGGTGGGGTGGTCGGTTTTCTCCCAATCGGTGTAAAAGGCGGCAATGGCGGCCACGTAATCGGCCTCCCGTCCCGACTTTTCGCTGATTCCTTGCGCGAGCGTGATGGCTTGCGTGCCCTTCTGCAACTCGGCTTCGGAAGGAGGGGTCCAGAGCGGATGAAAATTGGCCATGGCCACGCCCCAATAAGCCATGGCGCAAGTAGGCTGCTGGTCAATAATTTTGGCGAATACCTTCTCTGCTTCGTCGTATTCGAAGGAATGCAGCAGCTTCAGGCCCAGCTGGAAACGCTCCTGGGCTTGCGCAGTGCCGGTGATGGGAAACTGCACGGCTCCCAATTTCTGGTCGCCCGCGCCGCAGGTGATGACTTGTCCCCGTTTGAGGCTCAGCGCCGTGATGGCGGCCTGCGACGGCGCCGAAGTTTTTTCTTGGCAGGAAAAGCCGGCTGCGACTGCGCCGGCAAGAGCCCAGGATACGCATACCCGTTTCATGGTGGCTCAAGGCTAAAAGGCGAGGCAAAGTCGCTGCCCTGAACCCCAGGCTTACATGCTACTGCTGGCTTATAAGTCGCTCATTTGATGGCACTAAATATACCATTTTTATTGAATGGATATCTACAATGCTGACCTGTTTTTGCCGTTCGAAGAGCTGAAAATAAACACGATTATGCTGCGTGCTGCGCTCAGCATGACCGGTTTTGCGGCTTTTTCTAATTATTTATACAGACTAAAGGACTGCTCATTAAAGCTCCAAACCTGGGGCGCCAATTAATTATTTATGGCGCAGGATGCTTAAAATACCTGCCCGATGCCGAAGAAAAACAGCCGGTCTTCTTCAGAGATGCCATAGTCGGCAAACACGATGGTGGACAGGTTCCAGGCAATGCGGGCGCCGGCGCCGTAGGACGTTTTGATGCCGCTGAAATCAAGGTCCTGCCAGCGGTTGCGCACGGTGCCGGCGTCCACGAACGGGGCCACGCCTAGCCCGAAGTTCTGCTTGCCCAATTTGACGTCGGCTAGCCGGACGCGCAACTCGACGTTGGCGAAGGCCACGGTGCGGGCCAGGAAGCGGTTTTGCCGGTAGCCGCGCAACGACTGCCGCCCGCCCAGCGCGTTGATGCTGCCGTCGGGGCTCCACTGGTCCTGAAACTCAAAGAAGGGGGCGTTGCGGCCAAAAATGGTGCCGCCCGCCACCCGGCCCGCCAGCACCGTGCGCTTGCCCACGGGCAGCTTCTGGTAGGCGCGGCCCTGGAAAAACACCTTGTTGAAGTTAAACTGTGAGCCAATGGCCTTGTTCGAAAACTCGTTGGCTGCTTCAAAATACCGGCCCCGGGTGGGGTCGGGCTCGAAGTCGCGCGTGTCGTAAATCAGGGCCGTTTGCACCAGTGACACCCAGCCGCCGTTCAGGCCCACGATGGCGCCCTGCTCAAAGTCGCGCTCCAGCAACGACTTGCCGTTGGGGGCGTTGCGGGTGTTGCCGCTGGCGGGGTCGGTGGCGTCGGTGTTGGTGCCGGTGAAGGTTTTGTATTGCAGGTTCTGGATTTCGTAGCCGCCCATCACCCGCCACCGGCCCTTGCCCAGCGCGTAGTCGGCTTTCAGGTTGAGCATGAATTCGGTTTCGCGGAAGCGGTTCGACAGCGCGTCGCTCACAAAGGCCGCTTCGCCGGCCTGGCCGGGCCGCAGCTGCTGGCGCGCGTCGTTGTAGTCGGCATACTTCTCGAAGGTGACCGTGGGGTCGGAGGGAAGCCGCAGCCGGCCCAGGGTGGCTTCGCTGGCCCCGAAGTACAGGTTGGCGGGGTTTTGCTGGGCCTTGAAGTCGACGCGGAAGCGCCAGCGCGACCCTTTGTAGTAGGGCACGTCGGCGGAGAGCGACAGCTCGCGGGCGTTGCTGGTGTAGTAGGCCACGTTGGCCTTCAGGTGGGCCAGGTAGGGCGTGTAGGCAAACAACGGGTTGGCGCGGGTGCCGTTCCAGTAGATGTTGGACTTCACGCCCAAGCCAAAGCCGGTGACGGGGTCCGACGACAGGTCGGGCAGGCCGGTGATGAACGTGCCCTCGCGTTTCTTGGCCAGGTCGGCGTCTGAAATGCGTTTGGAGCGAATGAACGAGAGGCTGTCGGGGGCCTGGGCGGCCGCTAATGCGGGCCAGCTGGCCACTGCCGCCAGCAAGAGTAGTTTCTTCATTGATTAACCTTAACATTGGTGCGAATACACCGCCGACTGCCTGGCTCCACAACGTTGCCCCAATGGGCGTGGTCGCGTCAGAACGTAGCCAAACGGGCAAGAGACGAATGCGCCAATTTGCGGCGGCAAGATAACGGCGGCGCCAGTCGCCGAAGAAGCTGGCCGGGCCGCAGGAAACGATGTTTGCACCGAGCCATCCAGCAACGCGCCGCCGGTTCCACCCGGGCCATGTTTAGCTCAACCCCGACCGGGCAATTTCGAGCGACTCATAAAAGATGTAGGTGTTCAGGGCCATGAAAAACGCGGCCGGAATAGTAACCCACAAACCGTCCTTGATTTTGAATCGAACCAAAACGCCCAGAAACATCAGCGCCGCCAAGCCGCCGGATGCAATTAATAAAATGGGGTTGAAAAACAAGCCCACCAGCAAGCCCGCTGCGCCAAGTATTTCCAATACAATGGTGAGCAAGCCCACTTTTTCCAGGCCGAAGCGCCGGAATTCTGCCTTCATGTGCGGCGACCGGAAATAGGAAACCGCATACGCGAAAAACGATAAGCTGGAAAACAGAACAAGAAGTTGAAGCAGGCTCATCTACAGGAGGTTCAGGGAAGCGGTGGCTACGTAGGCACACAATAGCAGCAGCACGAGCGAGGGCAAGCGTTTCGGCCAGGGGTTGTTCGCCTTGAAGTGGAAGTATTGGGCGGCTAGCATGAAAAAGCCCATCAGCAGGGCCGGAATCAGCGCCAGCGCCGGGTACCAGATGCCCACGACCAGCAGGGTGGCCAGGATGATTTTGGCGGCGCCCACCAGGCTGCGGGTTAAGTCGGACAAGCCAAACTGCTGAAATTCTTTCACAACGTTCCCGAACCGAAACGTCCAGACAAACCACACGGAAACGGCGACAATGATGCGAGCAAGGGCGACGAAGCTGAGCATGGTGCGGGCGGATGAAGGTGCAAGCGTGTGGTCTTAACCGAGAGGACTGGCCCCGGGCGTGGGGCAGGGCGTCTTTGATAAGCACGGCTGTACCCACAATGTTCATAAAGACGGCTTGCGGAGCGGCCCCGCGGCAAGGCCCGCCGCCCAAGCGTCAGAAATTCTTCGGCAGCCATTAAACGCGGCGCTTACCTTGCCGTCCAACCGCTCGCCCCCTGATTTTCCCCGGCCTCCGCGTTTGGAAGACCACGACATCCTTCTCAAGTTTCAAGACCCCGCTTCGCGCAACCTGGCGTTCAACCAGCTCGTGCGCAAATACCAGAGCAAGGTGTACTGGCACGTGCGCAAGATGGTCATCGACCACGACGACGCCGACGACCTCACCCAGGACGTGTTTGTGAAGGTGTGGAAGCATTTGGAGAACTTCCGGCAGGACGCCGCCCTTTTCACCTGGATTTACCGCATTGCCACCAACGAGTGCCTGAATTTCCTGAGCAGCAAGCGCCGCAAGTTTCTGCTGCCGCTCACCGACGTGGGCGCCGAATTGGCCGCCAAAATCGAAGCCGACCCCGCCCTGGCCGGCGACGAGGTTGAGCGGAAGCTGCAGCAAGCCATTCTGCGCCTGCCCGACAAGCAACGCCTCGTGTTCAACCTACGCTACTACGACGAGATGCCCTACGAGCAAATGGCCGAAGTAACGGGCACCAGCGTAGGCGCGTTGAAGGCCAGCTACCACCACGCCGTGAAAAAAGTAGAAGAGTACGTGACCCGCACCGTCGACGAGCGGTGATTCAATGCATTTAATAATCAGCAGAATTAAACGCCGCCCCCGTTTTTCCATCCAACTGCCATGAAACCTCCCTTCAAGCTCGACGCGCACCCCCGGCGGCCCCGCCCGCTGCTGAGCGAGCCGCCGGCTGACTACTTCGATAAGCTGCCCATGCACATCATGACCCGCCTGCCCCGGGCCGAGGCCCCCGGCACCGCCGCGGGCGGGCGCTGGCTGGCCTGGTTGTCGCCGGCCCTGCGCACCGGCTTGGCTTCGGTGGCCGTGCTGGGCGGGTTTGCTGCGTCGTTTTACCTGAGCGGGCCGCCGGCTGCTGGTTCGGCGTCGGCAGCCACGGCCTCGCTCGATGCCGTGCCGCGCACCGAGCTGGTTGGCTACTTGCTCACGAGCGGCGCCCGCGTCGAAACCACCGACCTGGCCGTGCTCACGGCGGCCAACCCCGGTTTGGCCAACGGCTTTTTGCAGGCCACCGAAGACGAGCTGACGGAGGCGCTCGACGCGCAGCCTTCCGAAGACCTTACCTATTTATTATAATGTTCATTCCCACGATGTCCACCCTTTCATTTGTTTTTCGTTTTCTCAGCTTGGCGGCCTTGCTGCTGGTGCTCACGCCCAGTGCCCACGCCCAGTCGCCGGGCGGCGCGCGGCGCGGCGAGCGGCTGGCGCAGCTGGAAAACGCCAAGATTGCCTTCATCACCAACCGCGTGACCCTCACCCAGGACCAGGCCCAGAAGTTTTGGCCGCTCTACAACGAGTTTGTGGACAAGCGCCGCCAGCTGAACCGGGGCAACCGGGGCATTTTTCGCGGGGTGCCGGACGGCATGACCGACCAGCAAATCCGCGACGGCTTCGCGCAAACCTTCAACAAGCGCCAGCAGGAGCTGAACCTGGAGAAGGAATACTTCGAGAAATTTCAAAAGGTGATTTCGCTGCGGCAGGTAGCGCAGCTTTTCGCGGCCGAGCGCGACTTCACCAAGGAAGTTATCAAGCGGGTGGCCGGCCCGAATGGCCAGCCCGTCCAGGCTGGCGCCGGCGAAGAATAACCCTGGGCCGTACCCGTTTTCCCTACCCAAGTCCCCGAGGCCGCTGCACCCACAGCGGCCTCGTTATTTTTGTAAAAAATCGAAACGAGGCGCGGCCGGTTGCACGCGTACCCCGAATTTTCAATTCGGCCCGGCAGAAAGTCCTGGCGAACCGAATTGAAAATTCGGGCTACTCGTTCTACAAAAGCTTCACATTTTCTATCTCAGTGGTTCTCACTCCCCGCCAATTATTTCTGCGCCATCAGGCCCAAACTTCCGATTTCCCGCTGCTGCTGGAAATTGAGCGGGCCGAAGGCGTGTACATGTACGGCCCCGACGGCCAGCGCTACCTCGACCTTATTTCGGGCATCGGCGTGAGCAACGTGGGCCACCGTCACCCGCGCGTGCTGGCCGGCATTCAGGCCCAACTCGACAAATACCTGCACCTGATGGTGTACGGCGAGCTGGTGCAAGCCGTGCCCGCCCAACTAGCCGAGGCCATCCACCAAACCCTGCCCGCGCACCTCGATTCGGTGTATTTCACCAATTCCGGCACCGAAGCCATCGAAGGCGCCCTGAAATTGGCCAAGCGTCACACCGGCCGCACCGAGCTCATTTCCTGCCTCAACGCCTACCACGGCTCCACGCACGGCGCCCTCTCCATCACCGGTTCCGAAGGCTTCAAAAACAGCTTCCGCCCCTTGCTGCCCGACGTGCGCCACATTCGCCACAACGACTTCACCGACCTGGCCCTGATTACGGAGCGCACCGCGGCCGTGGTCATCGAAACGGTGCAGGGCGAAGCCGGCGTGCGCATCCCCACGCCGTACTACCTGCCCGCTCTGCGCCGCCGCTGCCGCGAGGTAGGCGCCCTGCTCATCCTCGACGAAATCCAGTGCGGCTACGGGCGCACCGGCACCATGTGGACCTTCGAGCAGTTCGGCATCGAGCCCGACATCTTGGTGTGCGCCAAGGGCATGGGCGGCGGCATGCCCATCGGGGCCTTCATTTCCAGCACGGAAATCATGAGCGGCTTCAAAACCAACCCGATTCTGGGACATTGCACCACCTTTGGCGGCCACCCGGTGAGCTGCGCGGCGGCGCTGGCCACGCTCCAGGTCATTCAGGAGGAGCGGTTGGCCGAGGGCGTGGCCGCCAAAGCGGCGCGGTTTCGGGCGCAACTGCGGCACCCGGCCATTCGGGACGTGCGCGGCTGCGGGCTGTTGATGGCGGTAGAATTTGAGTCCTTCGCCGTGCTCAAACCCATCATCGACCACGCCTTGGCGCACGAAGGCATCCTGACCGACTGGTTCTTGTTCTGCGACAATTCCCTGCGCCTCGCGCCGCCGCTCATCATCACCGACGAAGAGATTGACGAAGCCTGCGCGGCCTTGCTGCGGGCCATCGACGCCGTGACGGCCGCCTAAGCCAGTTTGGATTAGACCAGAACATAGGCTAATAAACCAGAACGTCATGCTGAGCGGAGCCGAAGCATCTCTACTGCACTACTAACTCTAATTAGTAGTGCAGTAGAGATGCATCGGCTCCGCTCAGCATGACGTTCCTTTTGCTAACTGCCAACTGCTCACACCACGATGTTGGGCCGGGGCAATTCGTTGTAATTCAGGAAGGCGTTGCTTTCTTCTTTGATGCGCTCGCGGGGCAGGCCGTCTTTCACGCCTTGCGAAATCTTGCGAACCAGGATGCCCACAATGGCTTTGCGGAAACCCAGTTTTTCGGCCATCATGATGCAGAAATCCATCTCGGTGTCGTCCACCACGCCGTCGGCGAGCATCATGTCTACTAGGTCGAAAATCTGGTCGAAACGTTCGGAGTCGTTGGTGGGCAGGTCGGTGCTGGTGCCTTTGGAGCCCGATATGATGGCTTGCACATCGGAGGAGCTAATGCCGTTCTTCTTGCCGACGGCCAGAATGAAGTTCATTTCCCGCGCGTCGATGTGGCCATCGGCTTTGGCCAGGGCCGCCAGGTTTAGCAAATGGCCTTTGATTTTTTTAGCCTGCTCATTTTCGAAAAAACCGAACATACAACGTGGGAATTAGGAGTGAAAATTGGATAAGGTGCCCGTGGGCTGGTACTTGATAGTCAAGGTACACGAAAAATCAACTCGTCGCTACTGGTGACCTACGCGAAAGGCAAAAAAAAGATAACGCCCGGCCAGGAGTTATTTAAAGCCATAGGGCAAAGGTTTGCATTCCTTTCGCCAACTTTGCGGGGTTTGGGCGCCATTTGCGCGCCCACCTGATTTAAGAAAGTTCAGATGAAGAGAATTGCAGTCTTTACCAGTGGGGGCGATTCGCCGGGCATGAACGCCGCTATTCGGGCGGTGGTGCGCACGGCCACCTACCACGGCATTGAGGTGTACGGCATTATGCGCGGCTACAGCGGCATGATAAAGGGCGAGTTTGTGCGCCTCGATTCGGCCTCGGTGTCGAATACGGTGCAGAAGGGCGGGACCATTTTGAAATCGGCCCGCAGCCTGAAATTCATGACCAAAGAAGGCCGCCAGCAGGCCTTCGACCAGCTGGTGAACCACGGCATCGAAGGGCTGGTGGCCATTGGCGGCAACGGCACGTTTACCGGCGCCATGATTTTTGAGGACGAGTTTGGCATTCCCACCGTGGGCGCGCCCGGCACCATCGACAACGACCTCTACGGCACCGACTACACCATCGGCTACGACACGGCCGTGAACACGGCGCTGGACTGCATCGACAAAATCCGGGACACGGCCGACTCGCACGACCGCTGCTTTTTCGTGGAAGTAATGGGCCGCGATTCCGGCTACATTGCCATTCCGTGCGCCATCGGCGGCGGGGCCGAAATCGTGATGATTCCCGAAACCCAAATGAGCGTAGATGTGGTGATTGACACCCTGCAGACGGGCTGGCAGCGCTCCAAAACGTCGTTCATCGTCATCGTGGCCGAGGGCGACGAAGAAGGCAACGCCACCACCGTGGCCGCCCGCGTGAAGGAAGCCATTCCGCAACTCGACACCCGCGTCACGGTCATTGGCCACATTCAGCGCGGCGGCTCGCCCACGGCTTCCGACCGCCTGCTGGGTTCCCAAATCGGCATCGCCGCCGTGGAGGGCCTCATGAACGGCATGCGCAACGTCATGGCCGGCATCATCGACAAAAAACTGGTTTACACCCCGTTCACCGACACCATCAACAAGAAGAAGCTGATTAACCAAAGCTTCATGCGCATGGTGGAGATTCTGAGCGTGTAGGTTTTTAGGGTAAGAGGGTATGGGGGTGGGAGGGTAAGGGTTGCGGCAATCATCCCCAACTCCTGCCCTCCCACCCCCCTACCCACTTACCCTAATTACACCCACAGATAGCCAGGGTCCC
>NZ_DASVSI010000167.1:0-12626 GCF_036388155.1 Hymenobacter sp.
TGAACGATACTGGAACGCCCCTGCTGCGAGCCGTTCAACGACTCCCTGCGGTGCCACCACCCCCGTCCGAGCCTGCGGCTCGAACATCCCCTCCTCGGCTGAGGAGGGGAGTTTGATGTTTAGGCAAGCTGGTATTCGGGCAGGCTCAGCAGGCTGATTAGGGTGGTGCGCAGGGCTTCGGCGGGCTCTTTTTGCTGGGCGGCTTGCTGCACCAGCCGCAAGTTCTCGGGGCGGATGGTGGCTTGCAGCAGGAACTGGCTTAGCTTTTCGGGTTGCTGGGGGGCGGGCGTGCTGCCCAGCAGCTGTTGCAGCGGTGCCAGCGGCAGCTGCGCCCGGGTGCCGGGCGCTACGGTGCGCTGGGCTTTGGTGAGGTTGGGGGCAATGTCGTTTTCGTCCTGCTTCAAGGCCACCGCGAATTCGGCATTCTTAAATAGAATGGCCGGCAGCTGCAAGCGCAGCAGCAGCGACGACGAATCTATCCAGTTGCGGCCGCCGGGCCAGCCGGCCACGTTCGGCGGCTGAAACAAGGTTTGACCCAATGCCCGCTGGTAGCCCAGCAGGGGTTTGTCGTTGTCAATCTTCACGTTGAGCGTGCGCCGGATGCCGGCCAGCAGCTCCACCGGCGACTTGATGTGCGTGCCCACGTTGGCGGGCTCGTAAAACCAGTCGGCCGAAAACAGGCGCTCCATGAGGTCGGCAATGTCGTAGCCGCTTTTGCGGAAGGCCCCGGCCAGCGGTTCGATGTGCGCCGGGTTGGGCACGTCGTTCACGAAGAAGCGGTAGATTTTCGTGACCAAAAACGTGGCCGCCGCCGGCTGCTTCAAGATAAGTGCCAGCACCTCTTCGCCCGAAAAATTGCCGGTGCTGCCCAGGAAGGTTTTGGGCCCCGCGTCGTGCTCCCGCTCTCGGAATTTGAAGTTGTACTCGTAGTCGTAGCCCCAGCCGGTGAAGGCGCGGGCGGCTTCTTTCACGTCCTGCTCGGTATAGTTGCCGCGGCCCAGCGTGAAGAGCTCCATCACCTCGCGGGCGAAGTTTTCGTTGGGGTGCGCCTTGCGGTTTTGCTGGTTATTGAGGAACTGCAGCATGGCTGGCTCCTTGCTCACGGCCAGCAGCAGGTCGGGAAATTTGCCCAGCGCGTGCTGGCGGGTGGTATTGTGCAGGCTGAGGGCCGCGTTGGGCTGGCGCACGCGGCAGGCAAAATGCCCGTGCCAGAACAGCGTCATTTTCTCGCGCAGCTGGGCCGGCGAGGCGGCCATGCGGTCCATCCAGGCGGTGCTGATGTTGGCAAAAGCGTCGCGGATACCTTCGTTCTGCATTTTGCGCTGCTCGGGCGTGAGCGCGGCCCGGCGCAGGCGCGGCACTCCGGTCGCCAGGGTGCCGCCCCGCAGCGCCGAGCGCGGGCGCATGGCGGGCACCACGCCGGGGGCGTCGGGCGGCGTGGTCACGGTGCCGTCGGGCACCGGCTTTTTGGTGGTCGAGGCCGGGTCGGTCATCACCATGCCATGGGGCTCGGTGAAGCTCAGGCCGGCTCCGGTCAGGGGCTCGTACTTCTCAGAATCGTGCAGTAACTGGCGCAGGGCTTTGCGCGGACTCGGGTTTCCCGCCACGTCTTGCGGCCGGGGCCCAAAACCGGCCCGCCAGTAGAGGTGCTGCAATTGCTGGTTGCTGTTCATGCCCTGTCAGACGTTAAACGCAGCACTTCGTTTAATGAGGAATGAAGAATAAAGAACGGCTGGCGCGCGTCTGTGACGCGTGCCGACTAGTTGGGCGTTTGCAACGCCCCCGGTCGCGCCGTTCGCGCGCCGTTCGGGCTTCGTTCACGCGGCGGGCCGGAGGCCCGAAGCCAGTCGGCACGCGTTGCAAACGCGCGCCAGCCGCGCCGGCCGCCGGCCATTCCTCCTTCCTCAGTCCTCATTAAGCAGCAGGCGTTAAAACCTCGCGCCTAGCACCACGGTCTTTTTGTACTCGCGCCGCTCGCCGCCGCTCGGGCGGAACAGCTCCACGTGCAGGATGTAGTAACCCACGGCGGCCTTGCGGCCTCGGTCGTCGATGCCGTCCCACTGCAAAAAGCCGGTGGTGGGCAGGGTTTCGTTGCGCACCAGGCGGCGCGTTAGGCGGCCCAGGGCGTCGTACACGGTCACGGAGGCGGCGTAGCCGGTTTGGTCGAGGTGGTAGGTGAGGGTGGCAAAGTCTTGCTGGCCGTCGTCGTCGGGCGTGAACACCGACGGTTCCACGGTCAGCTCCTGGTTGCCGCCGGGCGCGTCTTGGGCCTGCGAATTAGCCTGGCCGGGTGTGGCATACCCCACGGCGCCGGCGGCCGAGTGAAAGTTGCTGCCAGCACTGGGGCCATTGGCCCGAATGCGCTCCAGCGAAACCCCGTCCTGGGTGGCCAGCAGGCTTAGGTGGAGGTTCTTGCTGTAAGCAAACCGGTCAATTTCCAAACTGGCAGCGTTGAAAAGCTGGACGATGCCTTCGTCGGGAAACGAGGGCAGGCTCGGAATCTGGACCAGATTCGCCGCTTCGCTGCTGGTGGGGTACTGCGACTGCAGGTTGCTGGTGCTGGTGCTGAAGGCCAGTACCTGGCCGGGAGCCAGCACCAGCGGGCCGGCGCTAAGCACGTCGGAGTCGGCGGTGCCATCAGGCTTGAGGTTGGCAACCTGCCAGCCCTGCAAGTCGATGAATTTGGTGCTGCGATTGAGTAACTCCACGAAGCGGACGCTGCCCACCCGCGGGTTGAACAGCAGCTCGTTGACGACCACGTCGCCGCTCACGGCGGCCTCGGGCAGCGCGAAGCTGGCCGACTGCAAGGCGCCGCTGGCGTTGCCGGCGCAGTCGGTGGCGGTTTGCACGGTGAGGGAGGTGGGGCGGCTGGCCAGCAGGGGCGCACCCAGCGTGAGGTCGACTTGCCGGAAGTCGGGGGCCACGGGCACCGCCCGCGTCAGCGCCGGGCCCCCGGCCGCCAGGGCGTAGCGGCTGAGCACGGCCGCGGTGGCGCTGTCTAACTTTTCGGAGAAATAGACCCGCACAGTGGCGGCGCTGAGGGCCACCGCGCGCAGCAGGGTAGGGGCCGCGGCGTCGGGGCGGGCCGCGCGCACCGAGTTGGCTTTGCCGGGCGTGCCGCCACTGGCGTCGGTGCTGGCGGTCCAGTTGTCGGCCCCGGCGCAGTAATTATTCGCGTCAATCATTTCCAGGCTCCAGCCGCCTTCCTTCTTCTTGGCGTCGCGGTACCACGAGTCAGAATAGTTCACTTCAAACAACGTCCGGCCGTCGCGGCCGCGCAGCACCAGCTGGTCGCCGCCGTTGCTGAGCGAGGGAAAGTTGGTGAGGCCGTACACTTTCACTCCCAAGCCCGCAAACAGGGCCGTCCGCGTGTTCCCGCACACGATGGCGTGCTGGCCAGGCAAAAGCCGGGCGGTATCGGCCAGGATGGCGGCGGTAGTAGCGCCGGCTTTGCCCAGGCGCACACCGCCCAGGCCGAGGGTTTTGGTGGCGCTGCGGTTATGGATTTCCACATACTCTGACAGCGGCAGTCCGACCTGCGGCGTTTCATCAGCAAAAATTTCGGTGATGACCAAGTCGCCCACCTGGGGCACCGCGGGCGGCGCCGTGAAGGCCACGGTGAGCGGCCCGGCGGCCACGTTGCCGTACAAGTCGGCCACGTTGCGCACTTCCAGCACGTTTTGGGCGGCCACGTCGCTGCCGAAGGTGAGGCGCACCACGGCCGGGTTGCTGGCCAGCACCTGGGCCGCGACCGGCACGGCGCCACTCTGCAGGCGGTAGTTGGCCAGCGCCACGGCACTGGCAGCGCCCACGGCCTCGTTGAATCCTACGTCCACTTGGCGCGCATCGAGGGGCACGGCCCGCACCAACAGCGGCGCGGTGGCATCGGTCACCACAAAATCATCAAAATAGAAGTTGCGGCTGTTGGCCGACGAGTACACCAACGACACGCCCAACGCCACGCTGCGCTGGTAGGTGGCATCGGTGGGTTGGGCAGCCTCGGCCACGAAGGCGCGGCCGCCGGTGAGGTCGCGCTCCAGCGTCCAGCGGTTGGCGGTGGTGCGCGTCACGCGTACCCGCACGAGGTTGTTGGTGGTGCTGGTCAGCGTGCCGTTGGCGCCGTCGATGACCGGCACCGGGGCGCGGGTCGAGTCCCGCCGAAAGAGGCTCACCTCGTCGTCGGTGCCGCCGAGGCGCACGTAATAGCCGGAATTGTTGCTGCTGCGCAGGTCGGCCTGCGAGGCCATGAGCCACACATCGGCCAGGTTGCCCGAGCTGGTGCCCAGGCGCAGGTTGGCCCAAAACTCCCATACCGTGCCGGTGCTTGCCTGGCTGGGCGTGCTCAGCTGCAGCTGCGTGTTGGTTACCGCCGGGCCGTTGCTTTGCAGCTGCTGGGTAGCTACCTGGAAACTGGCTGCATCGCCGCTCCAAGCAGGATTTGCCGTAAAGTTGCCATCGATAAATGCTTCGTTCAGCTGGGCCGAGGCCAACAGGGGAAAGAAGAGGAATAGTAGAAGTAACGCCTTCATTTAGGAGCAAGCAAGTATTAGCCGTCCCTAATGTAAGCCCATCCGGAGGATATAATTGCCTAGCCAACCGGTACGGTTGGCAAAGGACCATGGCCTACGTGCCCAGAAGCGGCAATTACGCATAAGAACTGATTGCCACTTTCTTGCCGACCTTTGCAGAAAGCGGCCGCAGTAGGTCGCTTCCCAACTAGTTAACTCCCATGAAACTTGCTATTGTGGGTGCCACCGGCTTGGTTGGCACCGAGCTACTCAAAGTGCTGGCCGAGCGCCAGTTTCCCCTCACCGAACTGTTGCCCGTGGCTTCGGCCAAATCGGTGGGCCAGTTCATTGAATTTCAGGGCCAGCAGTACCCCGTGGTGAGCATGGACAACGCCATTGCGGCCCAGCCCGACATCGCCATTTTCTCGGCGGGCGGCTCGGTGAGCAAGGAGCACGCCCCGCGCTTTGCCGCAGTGGGCACCACGGTCATCGACAACTCCTCGGCCTGGCGCATGGACCCCACCAAGAAACTGGTGGTGCCCGAGCTGAACGCCGACACGCTCACGGCCGAAGACAAAATCATCGCCAACCCCAACTGCTCCACCATTCAGCTGGTGGTGGCGCTCAACGAGCTGCACAAGGCCTACAAAGTCGAGCGCATTGTGGTGAGCACCTACCAGAGCGTGACCGGCACCGGCAAGAAAGCCGTGGACCAGCTCCTGGAAGAGCGCGCCGGCCAAACGGCCAGCAACCCCGCCTACCCGCACCCCATCGACTTGAACGTGTTGCCCCATATCGACGTGTTCGAAGCCAACGGCTACACCAAAGAGGAGCTGAAGATGGTGAACGAGACCAAGAAGATTATGGGCGACGACACCATTCGCGTCACCGCCACCTGCGTGCGCATTCCCGTCATGGGCGGCCACTCGGAGGCCGTGAACGTGGAGTTTGCCCACGAGTTTGACTTGGCCGACGTCCGTGCCATCTTGGCCCGCACGCCGGGCGTGGAACTGGTCGACGACCCGTCTCAGAACCAGTACCCCATGCCCAAAGACAGCCACGGCAAGGACGCTGTGCTGGTGGGCCGGCTGCGCCGCGACGAAACCCAGCCCCGCACCCTCAACATGTGGGTGGTGGCTGATAACCTGCGCAAAGGCGCCGCCACCAACGCCGTGCAGATTGCCGAGTATTTGCTGAATAAATTGGTGCCCGCCGCCGTCTAGTGCAAGCCCTCGGCGTGACGATACCGTGAAACAATGCCGGTGATGAAGCGCTGCCTGCTCTTGTTGTGGCTACTCTTGCTGATGGGGCCCGCGCTTGCGCAGGGCCCCATTTTGTTGCGCGGGCGGGTGGTGGACGCCGAAACCAACCAGCCCATCCCCAACGCGCAAGCGGGCGTGGCCGGCAACCGCATTGGCACCAGCACCAACGAAGACGGCCGCTTCGCCCTGAGCATTCCGCCGCAGTACCAGCAAGAACCGCTGGAGGTGGCGCTATTGGGTTACCGCAAGTACAGCCAGCCCTTGCCGCCCCTGCCGGCGCCAGAGCTGCGCATTGCCTTGCAAATCAGCCCGGCGGCGCTGGGCGAGGTGCGCGTGACCGGCTCGGTGCTGGGCATTGTGCGGGAGGCCGTGGCGCGCATTCCGCGCAACTACCCCGTGCGGCCCACCCGCCTCACCGGCTTTTACCGGGAGTCTGACAACGACGAGGCCGGCGCGCCGCGCTACCTGGTAGAAGGCTTGCTGCTGGTGCTAAAGGCGCCTTACACTGCGCGCACCGCCACCGGCGAGGTGCAGATTCAGCAGTCGCGCAAGGTGGACCTGCGGCCCCGCGCCGTCATGCTCATCGACTGGGCGGGCGGGCCGTTTATTCCGCATCTGGCCGATTTTGTGCACCGCCGCGCGCAATTTATTGACGCCAAGCATTTCCGGGAGTACGACTACCGGTTGGCGCCCGGCAGTACCTACCTCGACCGGCCGGTGTACGTGGTGGCCTTCGCGCCCAAGGCCGGCAACCGCCGTGCCGACTTCAAAGGGCGCATGTACATCGACCAGGACAGCTACGCCTTCCTGGGGGCCGAGTGGCAATACACCAAGGCGGGCCTGGCGCGCGGCACCGAACCCGCCGACACCCGCGCCCTGCGCGTGGCTTACCAGCCCTACGCCGGCCGCTGGCACCTCAAAAGCGTGTGGTGGCAAACCAAAGCGCGTCTGCCCGTGGGGCCGCCGCTGAATTATTTCGGGGAGTTCCTGACCACGGCCATCGACACGGCGCAAGCGCCGCCGCCTTCCTACACCGAACGGGCCCAGTACCGCGACGTGTTTCTGCACAATGCGGTGCCTTACGATTCGGCCTTTTGGCAAAACCAAACCACGCTGCTGCCGCCCGAACGCCTGCGCCAGGCCTTGCTCGACCAAGTGCGCCAGCAGCGGGCCGACTCCTTGTTTAAGCAACCACCTGCGGGGGACGGCCCGGCCGAAGCACCGCCAGCGGCGTCGGGCCTCGCGAAGTGGCTGAGCCGCATTCGGTACGGCGCCGCGGCGGGAAGCTGGCCGCTACAGGTAGCGGCCGGTCAGTTGGCGCTCGACTATGCGCCCGCGGGCTCGGGGTTTCGGGCGCAGGGCACGGCGGGCGTGGCGGAGCAGGCCCTCACCGCGTGGTGGAGCGCCGAATACCTATTTGACCTGACGCCCAAGTTGGCGGTGCGCGTGGCCACCCGGCACGTGTTTCGCCAGTTTATTGGCGACGGCTGGGCCGCTGGCATGAGCTACCAGCACAACTTCAACCCGCGCCACCGGCCCATTTTTGGGCGAGCGGGGCTGGCGTACACCCGCCAAACGGTGGCGCGTCGGGTGGGGTCGTTTGAGCGGGCCGGGGCCCGGGTGCGCGTGGGCGGCACCACCCTCACCGCCGACGAGCTGGGCGTGCAAGTGCAGTCGACGGCCGACGCCGTGCAGCCGACCCTGGGCCTGGGCGTTGAGCTCAGCCACAAGTGGGAATTGGTGGCCGACCTGGGCTACCTGCTGCCCCTGCGCACCCGCACCGAGGTGCAAGTGAAAGAGGAAAGCGGGTTTTTCCTGACCCGCAGCTCGGCCGCCCTCACCCTGCCGCACCACGACGTGCGCTTGCAGCTGAACGACCGGCCCATTGGCGCCGTACCGTGGCAACAGCAGCGCTGGCTGTTCAGCTTTGGCTTGCTCTACCGTCTCCGCTAATGCCCATGACTGCTCCCAAATTGCCCGCGGCTTTCTTCCAACGCCCCGACCCGCTGCAAATAGCCCGCGACCTGCTTGGCAAGCACTTGTACACCAACATTGGCGGCGTGCTCACGGCGGGCCGCGTGGTTGAAACCGAGGCGTACCGGCACGAAGGCGACCATTCGCTGACCTTGCACTTGCAGCGCAAGCGCCAGCAGGCGCAGGGCCTGTACGTGCCCGGTGGCCAGGCTTACATCTACACCGTTTACAACAAATACGCCCTGTTTAACATCGCCACCCACGACGCCACTCACCCCGACACCGTGCTCATCCGGGCCGTGGAGCCGACCGTGGGCATCGCGGAGATGCTGCTGCGGCGCGGGCTGCCCGGCGTGGTGCGGTCCCTCACCGCAGGCCCCGGCGTAATGAGTCAGGCCCTGGGCATCACGCCCGCGCTCACCGGCCTGCCCGTGACCGGCGAGGTGCTGTGGTTCGAGGACCACGGCGAAACCGTGGCGGCGGCCGACACCGTGGCCAGCGCCCGGGTGGGGCTGGAGTATGCGGGCGTTGAAGCCGCGGGGCTGCCGTGGCGCTTCCGCATCAAGGACAGCAAGTGGACGAGTCCGGCCAAATGAAAGCCGGGGGCGCTGCGCTTGGTTGGGAAGGTAAAGAATTTAGAAAGTCATCTCACCGCAAGGTCTTCATGCAGAGCGCAGCGAACCGAAGGTCGGCGTAGCCGACATCTTGCTCGCTTCGCCTGTCATGCTGAGCTTGCGAAGCATCTTCTCAGGTCAGAACGTGTCGTTCAGCGGTAAGAAGATGCTTGGCTACGCCGACCTTCGGTTCGCTGCGCTTCGTTCAGCATGACAGGCGATTGAATTACTCCCCCACGCGAGATGTCTCGGCTGCGCTCGACATGACAGTCGTTATCTCATTCCTCATTCGGAGCGGGGTAGGGGTTGGGGTGCTTGATTTCCAGCCACCGGTCGGGGCGGTCTAGAAGCGTGTAGCCGAATTTTTGGTAAAGGGTGTGGGCGTCGAAGGTGGCGAGCAGGTGGCGGCGCAGGCCCTGCAAATCGGGGTGAGCCAGCATTTGCTGCACCAGCCACTTGGAGAGGCCTTGGTCCCGGTACTCGGGCAGCACGAACACGTCGCACAGCCAAGCAAAGGTGGCGCGGTCGGTCACGACGCGGCAGAAGGCGGCTTGGCGGCCGTCGGGGGCGTAGAGGCCGAAGGGGAGGGAGTTGGCGATGGCGCGCTCCACGGTGGCACGCTGAATGTGCTTGGCCCAGTACGACTCTTCGCTCAGCCAGCGGTGGATGGCGGCCACGTCGAGCCGGCCAGGGTCGGTGCTGAGCGTGTAGCCGGCCGGATGGGTTTGGGTATAGAATGCGGGCATGGAACGAGTGAAAAAAGCTCCGCAAGCTACAAAATCGGGGTAGCGCACGTCGGCGCAACATCCGAGCGGAGCCGGGCATCGTTAACTTAATTCCTCAAGAGCAGTTGTCAACATCTCACCCTTAGCCTATTGCCATGAAATTTCTACACGTTGCGACCCTGGCCCTTCTCGCGGGCGGGTTTCCGCTGGCGGCCTGCGCCCAGGCCCCGGCTCCCAGCACCTTTGCGGTGGGCACCACCACGGTTACCAACACGGTGTTGGCCTCGAACCTCGAACACATTTGGGAGCTGGCCTGGGGTCCCGACAACTTCCTGTGGATGACCGAACGTTCCGGCCGCATCAGCCGCGTAGACCCCACCACCGGGCAGGTGCTGCCCCTGCTCACCCTGCCCGACGTGACGCCCACTGGCGAGAGTGGCCTGCTGGGCATGGTGCTGCATCCGCAGTTTGCCACTTCGCCCTACGTGTACGTGGTGTACAACTACAGCGAAGGCGGCGCGCTGAAGGAAAAGCTGGTGCGCTACACCTACTCCGCCACGGCCGGTACGCTGAGCGCCCCGCTGGTGCTGCTTGGCGGCATTGAGGCCACTACCACGCACAGCGGTTCGCGCCTGGTCATCCTGGCCGATGGCACGCTGCTCATGAGCACCGGCGACGCCCAGCAGCTGCCCGAGGCGCAAAGCATGGCCTCGCTCAACGGCAAGATTCTGCGCATGAACCTCGACGGCACCGTGCCCGCCGACAACCCTACGCCCGGCAGCCGGGTGTTTACCCTGGGCCACCGCAACCCCCAGGGCCTGGTGCAGCTGCCCAACGGCCGCATTTACAGCTCAGAGCACGGCCCCAGCAACGACGACGAAATCAACAAGATTGAACCGGGCCGCAACTACGGCTGGCCCAACGTGGAAGGCGCGTGCAACTTGTCCAACGAAACTGCCTTTTGCGCCGCCAACAACGTGCGCGAGCCCCTCTATACCTGGACGCCCACCATTGCGCCGGCCGGCTTGGCCTACTACGACCACCCCGCCATTCCGGGCTGGCGCGGCAGCTTACTGCTCGCCGTGCTCAAAAACAACCAGCTCACCCAACTGCCGCTCAATGCCGCGGGGCTGGCCATTGCGGGCACCCCCGTCAACTTCGTCACCACATTCGGCCGGTTGCGCGCCATTTGCGTGTCGCCCCAGGGCAAGGTGTACATCGGCACTAGCAACGGCCGGGCGTCCGCCACGGGCGGGAACGACCGGATTTTGGTGCTGGAAAACACCGCTTACGTGGCCTCCGGCAACCGGTCGGGCACCAGCGCTTTTGCGTTCGACGTGTACCCCAATCCCGCCCGCCGCCAGGCCACCGTGCGGCTAGCCGCCACCACCACGCGCCTCACCGTGCGGGACTTATTGGGCCGCGCCGTGCTTTCCCTGCGCCCCGTGGGCCCTACCGCCACCCTGGACTTAGCCGCCCTGCGAGCCGGCAGCTACACGGTACAAGCCGAAGGGCCGGCAGGCAGCGCCACCCGCAAGCTGGTAGTGGAGTAAGCCGTTAGTTGTTAGTTGTCAGTTGTTAGTTGTCAGTCGATAAATATCCATCATCAGCCCTGACAACTGACAACCAGCAACTGACAACTAACAACCAGCAACTAAAGAAATGACCACAAACAAAAAGGTCCGGCAATTGCCGGACCTTTTTGTTTGTCGTGGGTGCAGGGAGTTATTCCAGCACCACTTTGCGGGTGAGTACTTGCCCGGCCACCGTGACGCGGAGGGTGTACAAACCGGTAGCCAGGCCACGGGTAGCCAATGTCTGCTCGGTTGTGCCGCTCAGCGACTTGGTCAGCACCACTTGGCCCAGGGCGTTGAGCAGCGTGGCTTGGCCAGTTCCGCTCAAGCCGTTCAGGCGCAGGGTGAGCTGGCCGGTGTTGCTCGGGTTGGGGTACACCACCAGGGCGTTGGTTTCGGCTTTGGCCTGCGTGCCGGTCGGCACCAGGTTGGAGCCGGCTACCGTGAAGGTGCCCTGCGTGTCGGAGCTGGTGAGGCCGCTGATGGCCAGGTAGTAGCGCGTGCCGGCCGTCAGGCCCGTCACCACTACCGGACCGGCGAAGCCCACGTTGGCCGCCGCGCTGCCGGCGCAGAACACCTCGTTGAACGGACCCGCCGCGCAGTCGGGGCTGGTGAAGACGCGCACGGCGCCCGCAGCCGTACCCGTCAGGGTGAGGCTGGTGGTGGTGCCGGTGGGCGTGAAGGAGAACCACACGTCGCGGGGCAGCGAGCCACCGGCGCAGGTCGGCGTGTTGATGCCGGGCTGGATGCTGGTGGTGGCCCCCACGTTGGTGCCGCTCACAGGTGCCGTGCCCAGGGCCACGGCGCCGCAAGGCTCGTTGTTGTTGGTGGCCGTGATGGGCGTCGAGAAGGCGAAGGGCGTCGACCGCGGGCTGCTGCCGTTGAAGCCGCCGCACAACTGCTGCACGTAGAACTCATACGCCGTGTTCGGCGTGAGGCCGGTCAGCGAAACCGTCTGCGCCGTCAGGCCGGGCAGGGTGGTGCCGCCGGTGGCGGGGTTGAAGCCCGCCGGGCCGTATATCACCGAAAACGTGTTGCCCGTCGTCACGGGTACCGACCACGTCAGGGTGGCCGTGGTGCTGGTGGGCGTCACGGCCGCGAGGCCCCCGGGGGTGGGGCAGTTCGGTACCGGCGTGGCGCAAATGGTGAAATTGCCCGCCGTGGTGGCCGCCGTGTAGCCGCTCACCCGCAAGTAGTAGGTGGTGTTCGGCAGCAGGTTGGCCAGGTCGAGGTTGGGCGCGGCCGTGTTGGCCGCCGTGCCCGAGCACGCGATGTAGGTAAGCGGACCGGTGCACGCGGCGCCCGAATAGGCCCGCACCACGCCGGCCGCGCCGCCCGTCACCGAGATGCGCACCACCGTGCTGGTAGGCCCGGTAGCGGCCGTAGTGAACTTAAACCACACGTCGTTGGGGGTGGTGAGAGTGCCGCAGCCGGTGCCCTGGCCGCCCGCGCCATACACGGTGCCGGGCGTGTTGGTGGCGCCCGCCGTTGTGGCGGCCACGGGCGTACAAACGTTGCTCACCGTGAGCGTGGTCGCGCCGCAGGGCTCGTCGTTCACAATCTGCGTGGTGAAGGACTGCGGGCCGGCCGTGCCGGAATTGGTGCCCGCGGCGCAGTTCAGCGTGACGTAGAACTGATACGTGGTGCCCGCCGCCAGGCCGGTGATGTTGAGCGGAGGCGCCGTAATGCCCGTCACCGTGGTGCCGCCGGTGGCGGGGTTGAAGCCGGTCGGGCCGTACACCACCGTGTAGGTGCCGGTGCCGCCCGTCAGCCACGAGAGGGCCGCGGTGGTCTGGGTGGTGGTGGCCGTGAGCAAGGCCGGGGTCAAGCAGCCGGTGGCCGACTGCAGCACAATGTTGTCCAGGCCGATGTCGGTGGTGCCGAAATCGGCCCGCCCGCGGAAGCGCAGCACGGCCGTGGCCGAGGTGCTGGTGATGGGCAGCACCACCGTGACAAAGCCCGTGGCCAC
>NZ_DASVSI010000168.1:0-12082 GCF_036388155.1 Hymenobacter sp.
GAGCGGCTTTCGCTGGCTAGGCGCAACGCTTCGGCGCGGAAGGCGGCGTCATAACGCCGACGGTTGGCGGGTTGGGGGCTGTCTTTCATGACGTTCGAAAGATAAGACCCTATTCTGTCCAGGATTACCCGACCACCTCAAACCGCTCCCAAAATCTTCTAGGATGTGAACTAATACAACCTAGCCGCAATAAAAAAGCCCTTCCACTGGAAGGGCTTTTTTATTGCGTGATACTAGCAAGTAGATGCTGAGTTTATGGGTCTGTTCCAGCATGGTCTTAAGTGCACATAACACTTATTTTCGGTCTTCAGCTCTGCATCAAGAACCCCTTAATAAACTCATCCAAATCCCCGTCCAGCACGTTTTGCACATCCGTCCTCTCGATACCCGTCCGTAGGTCTTTGATAAGCTTATAAGGGTGGAGAACATAGTTGCGAATCTGCGAGCCGAAGTCAATGCGCTTTTTGGTGGCTTCTACCTTGTCGCGTTCGGCGTGGCGCTTGTCCATCTCAATCTGGTAAAGGCGGGACTTGAGCATGCGCAGGGCGTGCTCTTTGTTCATGAGTTGGCTGCGCTCAATCTGGACGGCGATAATGATGCCGGAGGGAGCGTGGGTGAGACGCACGGCGGTTTCTACCTTGTTCACGTTCTGCCCGCCGGCGCCACCGGCCCGGAAAGTGTCCCAGGAGATGTCGGCGGGGTTGATTTCGATGTTGATGGTGTCGTCAATCACTGGGTAGGCGAACACGGAGGCGAATGACGTGTGGCGCCGTCCGCTGCTGTCGAAGGGAGACATGCGGACGAGCCGGTGCACGCCAATCTCACTTTTCAGATAGCCGTAGGCGAAGTCTCCGTCTATCTCTAGAGAAGCAGACTTGATGCCAGCTCCTTCGCCGGGTTGGTAACTAACTTGCTTCACGCCAAACCCGTGGCTTTCGGCCCACATGATGTACATGCGCATGAGCATTTCGGCCCAGTCCTGGCTTTCGGTGCCGCCGGCGCCGGGGTTGATGTCGATGATGGCGGAAAGCTGGTCTTCCTCGTCAGAAAGCATCCGTTTGAACTCCAACTGCTCCACTTTTTTGAGCGTGGCGTCATAGTCGGCCTGCATTTCCGCCTCAGAAACTTCCCCTTCCTTGTGAAAATCGAATAAAACCTCCGTATCGGCTAGCGCTTGCTGAACGGCCTCGTAGTCATCGGTCCAGGTTTTGATGCCTTTTACCTCGCGCAGCGTGGCTTCGGCGGCTTTCGAGTCATCCCAAAATCCGGGGGCGGTCGTTTTGGCCTCGGCCGTAGCTATTTGTTCTTTGCGGGCATCGTAGTCAAAGATACCTCCTCAGGGCCTCGGCGCGGCCCTTCAAGTCCTTAATCTGGTCTTGGGTCATGGTGGAAAGAAAGAGCCGATGGGTGTGCGGCAATACGCGGCACTACTCCCGATGGGTCATTGAAAGCCCAAAAGTACCGATATTCTGACGCAGACAGTCTTTGAGCTTCTATTACGTCCGGCAAGAAGTACTCGAGTTCAGCTTACCAGTGGTTTATTCGGTAGCTTCATCGTACAGCTAGCCTGCGGTGCCAGAAACAATTGCGACCACTCATTTAGCTACTTTATGACCCCCGAAGAGGCCAAGCACGATTTGGAGTCAGCGCACATCAAACACGTGCACTTCAAGAGCAAGTTGCGTTCGTTTTTGTACGGTAATGGCGGGTCGGAGGGTCCAGACCGGGACCCGGCACGGTGCAGCCTGGGAATATGGATTGCCGACCGCATGCGCCGGCCAGGCGTATACGCCGGTCTGCCGGAAGCAGCCGAATTCGACCGGAAGCACGTGCTCATTCATCAGGAAGCCAACCGGTTGATGGACATGAGCCGGGCTGGGCAAACAGAAGAGGCTATTGCTGGGTTTGCGCGCGTGCAGGCTATTGCCGACGATATGCTGGCCCTGCTTCGAACCATTGAAGCCAAGGCGCGTACCGGAACCTTGCCGAGACCTTAGGCTGCACGCTCAATGAGAATTACTCTTACCACCAAGTTGTTTGCAGGATTTGTGCTCCTGCTGGCACTGTTTGCGGGCGTGGTGCTCTTCTACTACCAGTTGGCCGGGGAGGTGTTGCACAACTCGCAAAAGGTAGAGGCCTCGCAACACATTTCTAACCGCGCGTCCAATTTGCTGCGCAACGTTATCGACATGGAAACGGGCTTTCGGGGGTATCTGCTCATTGGCAACGAGCAAACTCTGGCTCCCTATTACGACGGCGAGCGGCAGTTAATTGGCAGGTTTACTGAACTAAGGGACCTGGTAAAGGATGCGCCTTCGCAGGTGGAACTGATTGACCAAACCCAGCGGCTTTTCCAGCAGTGGTCGAGCTATAGCCACTTGATGGTGGCTGAAAAACGGGAACTGCGCCGCCGCAACAGCCGGCAATCCGGGTTGGAAGGCATGGCCCACCGCCGTCTGACGGAAGGCCTGACCGGAAAGCAAATCATGGACAACATCCGGCAGCGGCTGGCCGCATTTGAAAAAAGAGAGGCCCAGGCGCGCGAGGAGTTGCGCAATCAATTGGACACCAGCATTGTGCGGGCCGAATGGCTTTCGGCAGGGTTGGCCATTGCCGCACTGGTGTTGGGGCTGTTGTGGGCCATCTACATCGTGCGGGTGTTTTCGCGCCGCTTGCGCAGCATGCTGGACCTGGCCCGGCGAATGGCCGACGGCGACTACAACAGCCAGATTGTGGACACCGAACAAGACGAAGTGAGCGAGCTCACCAGCGCCTTGAACATGATGGCGCGCACCGTGGGCGCCAACATCAGCCAGCTGGAGAGCCGCAACCAGGAACTGGACCAGTTCGCCTACGTGGTGTCGCACGACCTGAAAGCGCCGCTGCGGGGCATTGAAAGCGCTTCGCGCTGGATAGAAGAGGACATGGGCAAGGAAGAGCTGCCGGCGCACATCCGGGAGTTTCTGGGCCTGATGCGTCAACGGGTGCACCGCATGGAAAAGCTCATCACCGGCATCCTGGATTTGGCGCGGGTGGGCCGGGTGGCTCAGGACAACGAGACGGTTTTTGTGCGCAAGCTGCTGCGCGAGATAGTCGATACCCTGAACCCACCGCCGGGCTTTACCGTCGAGCTGCCGTTTTTCCTGCCCACGCTCACCACCAATGCCGTGCAGCTGCAGCAGGTGTTCACCAACCTCATCAGCAATGCGCTGAAGTACCACCACCAGCCGGAATCGGGTACCGTGACCATTGGGTGCGACGACGCGGGCGAATTCTACTTGTTTTCCGTGGCCGATGATGGGCCGGGCATTGACCCCGAATACCACGACCGTATTTTCGTTATTTTCCAGACCCTCACCGAGCGCGACACGCTGGAAAGCACGGGCGTGGGCCTAGCCATCGTGAAAAAAATCGTCGAGCGGCAGGGTGGTCGAATCGGGGTGAAATCGGCGGAAGGAAAGGGCGCTAAGTTCATTTTTACGTGGCCCAAGCAGCCGCCTAAAGCCAAAAAAACGGCCGGGGTTCCGGCCACAGCTTCCCGTTCCCACGTATCAACTCCTGTCACCTAACCATACGGTGCTGCTTTTTGCGGGCATATTCCCGCCGTTGCCTATTGCTTAGCCTATGTCCGCCGATTATCCCACGCCCAGCATTTTGCTCGTGGAAGACGACCAGATGGACGTCATGAACGTGCAGCGCGAACTGCGCCGCCAAAACATAGACGTGCCCCTAGTGCACGCCAAGAACGGACGCGATGCCCTCAAGATGCTCCGGGGAGAGGGCAGCGAGCCCAAGATTAACAAGCCCAATGTGGTAATGCTCGACATCAACATGCCACGCATGAATGGGCTCGAATTGCTCGAAATCCTGCGGTCCGACCCGGAGTTTGTGGGCTTGAACGTTTTCATCATGACAACCTCCGACCTGGAGTCGGAGCGGCTCAAGGCCCAGCAGCTTGCCGTTAGCGGCTACATCATCAAGCCTCTGAGCTTTGACAAGTTCGGCGAAGGCGGCACCAGCGTCGATGGCTTCAGCCTCTTCCTCGATTTGCTGAAACTAAAGTCGTAAGCGTCTTCAATGGCTAGGTTTATAGCAGCCGAAACCCCATGCGGTGGTGCGGGCTGGGCCCGTGCGTCCGGATGGCGGCGCGGTGGCTAGCGGTAGGGTAGCCCGCGTTTTGCTCCCACCCGTACTCCGGAAAAGCGCTGGCCAGTTCTTGCATGTGTTCGTCTCGGAAGGTTTTGGCTAGGATGGACGCCGCGGCAATGCTGCGGTAGAGCCCATCGCCGCCAACAATGCAGGTGTGAGCAACGCCGGCCAGCGGCCGAAAACCGTTTCCGTCGACCAAAAGATGCTCTGGTGCTACGCCGAGGGCCGCCACGGCGCGGTGCATGGCCAGGTAGCTGGCCTGCGCAATGTTCAGGCTGCTTATCTCCTCCACGGTGGCTTGGCCCACGGCCCAGGCCACCGCTTCGGCGCAGATTACTGGCCGAAGGGCTTCGCGCCGCTTGGCGCTGAGCTGCTTGGAGTCGTTGAGAAAACGCGGGTTAAAGTCAAGCGGCAGGACGACGGCGGCGGCGAAAACGGGACCGGCCAGGCAGCCGCGGCCCGCTTCGTCGAGGCCCGCTTCGAGGGCGTGGCCGGTGTGGGTGGCAAGAAGCAAAACGTGAGAAAGGAGCAGGGGAGTGAAGAACCCGCAAGTAAGGCGGTATTCTTCACTCCCCTGCAGTGAAAGCCGGTGTTGGCGGCGGTTTAGTGGCTGCCGGCGGTGCTGCCCAGGTCGGCGGCCGGGTCGTTTTCGCCGCGGCGCTGGCCCTGGCTGTCACGAGGGCCTTCGTCGATTTCGTCGTCCTCGTCGCTGCTCACATACTCGTTGGTGATAGGGCCCAGGCCCTGCGTGTTTTGGGCGAGGTCGGCTTCGGCTTGCGCGTGTTTCAGATTGAACAGCGGGTCGTGTTCTTCTTGGGCGGAATTTTGCTTGGACTTGGAATTAGACTGAGCCATGAGGTAGGAACGGCCGGAATGTGGGCGGCCGGAGGTGATGGTACGGGTTGGCCCCCGGCAAGGTTAAAGCTCCTCAGCAAGCATTGGTCAATTTCAGTATAGCCATAAATCGTGCTATACAGCCGATAAGGGCACAAAAAAGGCCGCTGCCCTGGGGCAGCGGCCTTAAAGTGGCGGGTCTGGTTTAGAGGTGTCTACCCCACCTGGTCAACCAGAGCGCCGCCGCACGAGAGGTCCTTCCTTTCCACATTTCCAGCCCGTGCGGGGGTACTTATGGGGCAAATATACTACACTGCGTAAGGTAGGCGCAATTAGTTTTATTTTAATGGTTGACTTTGACCGGTCAATGGAGAAATTGACTCGGTAGATGCGGCCATACCCTCGACCGTCGGCCGCGCGGCATCGCAAACCCCGTGTACTTTTGGAGCCTTCGGTTCACCCAGCGCTTTTCCCATGTCTCAGCCTTCCGCCCCGCACGTCGACGAAACCCACAACCCCTGGCAAACCCTGAGCACAGAGGTGAAATACCAGAACCCCTGGATTTCGGTGCGGGAAGACCAAGTACTCAACCCCAGCGGTGGCCGGGGCATTTACGGCGTGGTGACTATGAAAAACAAGGCCTTGGGCATTGTGCCGGTCGATGCCGAGGGCAACACGTGGCTGGTGGGCCAGTACCGCTACGCACTGAACGAATACAGCTGGGAAATTCCCATGGGTGGTGGCCCCGTAGAACTGGACATTCTGGAGTCGGCCCAACGCGAGCTCAAGGAAGAAACCGGCATGACGGCCGCCCGCTGGACGCGCATTGCCCGCCTGCACACATCCAACTCCGTGACCGATGAAGAGGGCTTCGTGTTTCTGGCCGAAGACCTGACGCAGGGCGAAGTAGAACCAGAGGAAACCGAAGACCTGCGCCTGTGGAAGCTGCCCTTGGCGGAGGCCGTGCGCATGGTCATGGACGACCGCATCACCGACAGTGTCAGCGTGGCGGGCTTGCTCAAGGCCGAGAAAGTATTGGCGGGAAGGGGGTGATTCCTGGATGTGCTGATTCTTCGATGCGTCGATGTGCTGATGCAAACTGTAAAGGCCAGCCCTTAACCTATTTACACATTTGCACATCAAAGAATCAGCACATCGACACATTAAAAAATTAGCACATCAGCACGTCACCTAACTTTGCAGCCATGCGCCATCTGCTCCGATACATTGGCCAGCGCCTCTACACCACTTGGGCTGTGTTCTGGTTTCTGGTGCCGTTTGTGCTCATTTACCCCTTCCAGTGGTATTTCAGCCGGCGTCCCAATGGGGGAGGGGTGGTGCATGCACTAAACCGCTTCTGGTCGACGTCATCCATTTTCATGTGGGGCATGCCGGTGGAAATAGTGCGCGAAAGCGCTGCCCCCAACCCCCGACCCTGCGTGTACGTGGCCAACCACGGCTCCTACGTGGACATCATGCTCCTGTTTAAGACCATTCCGGGCTTCCTCAACATGATGGGCAAGGCCTCGCTGGCCAAAGTGCCGGTGTGGGGGCCGCTGTTTGGCAACGTCTACATCACCGTGGACCGCTCGAGCGCCGTCAGCCGGGGCCGGGCAGCCGTGGCGGCCCGGCGCGGCTTGGCCGAAGGGAAAAGCATTGCCATTTTTGCTGAAGGTCGTATTTCGCCCACGCCCGGCAAGGAGCTACTGCCTTTGCTCGACGGGGCATTTCAGCTGGCCATTGAGGCGGGAGTGCCAATCGTGCCGGTGAGCATGCCGCTGAACCACATGTTTATGCCCGACGTTGAGAAGGACTTGCGCGTGCGCTACCACCGGCTCAAAATCGTTTTTCATTCGCCCATTCCCACGGCGGGCCTCACCCTGGCCGATGTTCCGGCCCTGAAGCAGCGCGTCGCGGAGCTGCTGACCGGCGATTTCCTGCCGGAAGGCGCCGTAAAGCCTGGCCCCAGCACGTGGCGGGCCCCCGTGCCAGCGGCGCCGCAGCCCGAGCGGCAGCCCGCCAACTCATAACTCAACCCCCAACCCTCATAACGTACATGAGCACCGACCTTGGCACCCTGCGCGGCCTGGCCCATCTGGCCCGCCTCGAATTTGACGCCACCCGCGAGCAGCAAATGCTCGGCGACCTGAACAACATCCTTGATTTTGTGGCCCAGCTGGAAGGCCTCGACACCACCGGGGTAGAGCCGCTGGTGCATCTTTCGCAGGAAATAAACGTGCTGCGCGACGACGAAGCCCGCAACACCGTGAGCCACCAGGATGGCCTGCGCAACGCTCCCCGCAAAGACTCGGACTACTTCCGGGTGCCCAAAGTATTGGAATAGTTGGCGACGAAAGCACCTGCATCCCGCAGCTGGTTTCCCAGCTGGCTGGCCGTTCTGGCTGCGCTGGCCGTGGCGCTGGCGGTATTTTACTATTTTACCGGGGCCGCCAGCGCGCTGCCCATCCGCTTGGTGCCCAGCCTGGAGGCGGTGCCGCTCACGCTGGAGTCCATTGCGGCGGGGCCCCTGCAGCTGCCGGTGCAAGCCAGCGGCTTCATCGTCAGTTTGACGCATGATGTGGTTGGGCCTTTCACGCAGCCGGTGGCCGCCGCGCTGTTTCTGGTGCTGCTGGCCGTGCTGCTAACGGGCTGGATGGCGGTGGTGAGTACCCTGGAGCGCACGCCGTTTGTGGCGGGCATGGTGCCCGTCATTTTCTTGCTGCTGTCGCTCGCTACCGAGCAGCTGGGCATTTTTGCTACGGGCGAGCGGTACTTTCTCTACCTCATGCTGGGGCTGGTAGGGGGAGGCGCCTTCGGCCTACACGCCTTTGCCGAAAGAATGCCGCTGCTGTGGCGCACGGTCGTCATGGCCGTCATTGTGGCGGGATTGAGTGCGCTGTTATTTGCGCAAAGCGACCTCCCGGCTTCGGAGACGGTGTTGCACCTTGCGGCGTACGCCACGTCGGCCGGCGCCGTACTTTTTGCCCTCACGGTGCTGTGGGTGGGGGTAGAGAATATTCGCGCGCTGCTGTGGTTTAATACGCAGGCCGAGCAGCCCGGGAGTCGGTTTGGGTTGTGGCCGTTTGTAGCGGCAAGCTTGTTGTATTTGGGTGCCTTGGTGCTGTATGTTTGGAATAATGGCACGGTGCAGCTTTTGCCGGGCGTGAGCCTCGACCCGCTGGTGCTGCTGGTGCCGGCGCTGCTGGCCGGTGGGCTGGGCCTGCGCCTGCGTGCACCGAGCTATGCCGATTGGGTGCCGTATGCGCGGGGCATGGCCCAATTGTACCCGTTGCTGGTGATGGGCGCGGCTGGGGCGCTGGCCTATGCCTTGGCCACCGACAATACACCCCTGCTGGTGGCGGCTCGCAGCTTCACGGGGGTGGCGCTGTTGCTGGTGGGCGGGGCGTTCTGGCTGTATGTGCTCATCAACTTCATGCCGCTCATTCAGCGGCGGCTGCGGGTGTATCGGGTGTTGTTTGAGCCGCGCCGGTTGCCATTCTACACGGTCTATATTCTGGCTATTCTGGGCATTGTGATGATACAGTCGCGCCAGAATTTCAACCTGCTTGACCAGGTGCAGGCCGGGCAGTACAACCACCTCGCCGACCTGACCCGCCAGCAAAGTGAGGCCGACCCCGACGATTTGAGCCTGGCCGTACTGGCCGAGCGCTACTACGCCGAAAGCGGCGACGTGCTCTACCGCGCCAACCTACACGCCCAGTTTGGTCGGGCCGCGCTGTATCGTTTTCGGCAGCAGCGCCAGAACGAAATCAATGCCCTAAACCGGGCGCTTTTGCGCGGGCCCAACGAGAAAGTGTCCCTGCGCCTGGCCCGGCTCTACAACGCGCCAACTGACTTGTTTGATGGCCTAGAGATATTGCGCCGTGGCATAAAAGGTCAGCCGCAAAGTGCGCCCTTAGCCAGCGACTTGGCTCAGCTTTTCACCCAAACCGCCCTCACCGATTCGGTGGCCTTTTACCTGGACCGGGCTGAACAGCTCGCGCCGGGCAATTATGCCAGTCGTACCAACCAACTCGGTTTTCTGCTAAAGCAGGAGCTGTATCCCGCCGCGCAGAAGCTCGCCACAAGTGACGCCAACCCGGCGACAGAGCCTGCTTTAACCGCCAACCAGCTTCTGTACAACTTGCTCACAAAACCGGCTAAAGTGTCTACGCCCATCGTGCCGGTTGCCGAGCTGGATGACGCCACCTTCGCACAGGTTTACCACCACGCGCTCACAAACATCAAGACGCGAAATACGCTGAGCATCAATCGGTTGCTGCGGACTCTCGCCCAGCTGACTAATGACTCAGCCAATGCTGCTTACTACGAGCAGCTGCTGTTTTTGCAAGCTTTGGCGCGGCACGCCCTAAGCCAGGAGAAAACGGCCCGGGAACTGTTGCTGCCCTTAGCCACCGGGACCACGGCCACGGCTGCGTATTACCAGCAACTGCTGGGGTTGTGGCAGTTGCAGCAAGGGCAATACGCCACCGCTGCCGACCAGCTGGCCTTTGCCGCTGGGCACGGTGCCACCTCGGCCCCGGCCGCGCGGGTTTATGCTTTGGCCCTGAGCGGACGTGCCGATTCCGCCCGGGCCATGGCGGCTCGGCTGGCGGCGTCTCCCGATTCTGCGCAGCAACAACTGGGGCGGCAGGCACTGCAACAACTAGGGTCGGGGAGCTTTGCTGCCGCTGGAAATACGGGCGCACGGGTTGGCAACGACTGGCTGGGGCAAGCGCAACGAGCCGAGCAGGGCAACAACGTAGCGGACGCCGCTAAAAATTACCAGCGCATCGTGCGCGAAGCACCTTTTAATGAAGATGCGGTGTTGGCCGCAGGGCGTTTTTACACGCAGCGGCGCGACTATGCGGCCGCCTATGGGGCCTTGCGCGCGGGCCTCGACGAAAACCCTTCTTCGCTCCCCCTGTTGAGGGCTTACGTGCTGGCGGCGGCCGACGCAGGACTCACCGATTACGCGGCCGATGCGTTGGCGCAGCTTCGGCAGCAGTTGCCACCGGCGGCGTATGCTACTTTAGCTGCGGAATACGCTGCCCGGCGCGCGACTCGGGCGGCGGCCACGGCTACTTTTTCCGGAACATCTGCTCCTTCTTCTCTGCAATAAAGCCTGCTACGCCATGAATCCCAACGTTATCGAAACCACGGACATCGCCAAATCCTACGTCATGGGGGCGGAAGTCATTCACGCGCTGCGCTCGGTGAGCATCAAGATTCCGCGGGGCGAATACGTGGCCTTCATGGGGCCTTCGGGCTCGGGCAAGTCCACGCTGATGAACATTGTGGGCTGCCTCGACACGCCCTCGAAAGGCCAGTACATACTCAACGGCCAGGACGTGAGCCGCATGAGCGACAACCAGCTGGCCGAGGTGCGCAACAAGGAAATCGGCTTCGTTTTCCAAAGCTTCAACCTGCTGCCGCGGGCCAGCGCGCTGGACAACGTGGCGCTGCCCCTCATTTACGCCGGCCTGAGCAAGCGCGAGCGCAACGAGCGGGCCCTGGAGTCGCTGCGCTCGGTGGGCCTGGCCGACCGGGCCTCGCACCGCCCCAACGAGCTGAGCGGCGGCCAGCGCCAGCGGGTGGCCATTGCCCGCGCCCTCGTGAACAACCCCAGCGTGCTGCTGGCCGACGAACCCACCGGCGCCCTCGACTCGAAAACCAGCCACGAAATCATGGACTTGTTCGAGGCGCTGTACTCCAAGGGCAATACCATCATCATGGTAACACACGAAGAGGACATTGCCCGCTACGCCCACCGCATTGTGCGGTTGCGCGATGGCTTGGTGGAGTCGGACGAAGTAAACAAGGAAATAACGACGCACGCCGTAGCCGGGCACTAGCCATGAAAATCTACACCAAAACCGGCGATACCGGCCTTACCTCGCTCATTGGCGGCACGCGCGTGCCCAAAAGCAGCCTCCGCATCGAATGTTACGGCACTGTGGATGAACTGAACTCCCACATTGGCCTAGTGAGCGACCAGGACGTGAACGCCACCCGACGCCCGCTGCTCAAGGAAATCCAGGACCGGCTGTTCACCATTGGCTCGGCCCTGGCCGCCGACCCGGAGAAGTCGAAAATGAAACTGCCCGACCTGCACGCGGCCGACGTGACGCTGCTGGAAGAGGAAATGGACCGCCTGAATGCCGAACTGCCCGAACTACGGGCCTTCATCTTGCCCGGTGGCCACCCGGCCGTGAGCCACGCGCACGTGGCCCGCTGCGTGTGCCGCCGCGCCGAGCGCCTAGTCATTCACCTCAGCGAGGAGTCCTTCGTGGCCGACTTGGTGGTGGTGTATTTGAACCGCTTATCCGATTTCTTGTTTGTGCTGAGTCGCGCCATGGCCCACGACTTGGGCGTGGAAGAAGTGACGTGGAAGGCACGACTTTAGACCTCTCGGGGTTTGCAGGAATATCCTTCGATTTTGACCTGAATTTGCGGTAGCGTCGGCTCAACTCGTGTGCCGACAGTCCTCTTGTTTTTTTCTTTTTAGCCGTCCTGCCTCCATCCGTCGTACTCGGAAAATCCCACCCACACGTACCCTGAATCTGGAACCTATGATTGACATTCTCCCCATTCGCACGCAGCAAACCGCAGCTTCCCGGTTGGCTACCGTCGATTTCGACCAACTGGAATTTGGCAAAGCCTTTTCCGACCACATGTTTGCCGTGGATTTTCGCGATGGCGAGTGGCAAGAACCCCAAATTGTGCCCTACGGCGAAATGGTGGTGAGCCCCGCCAACTCGGCCCTGCACTACGGCCAAGCCATTTTTGAAGGCATGAAGGCCTACCACCAGCACGACGGCGGTGTGGCCCTGTTCCGGCCCTTCGACAACTGGGCCCGCCTCAACTCCTCGGCCGAGCGCATGTGCATGCCCACCATCCCCGAAGACCTGTTCATGCAGGGCCTGCGCGAACTCGTGAAGCTCGATGCGGAGTGGGTGCCCACGTCGGCGGGCTCCTCGCTCTACATCCGGCCGTTCATGTTTGCCACCGATGGCTTCATCGGCGTGCGGCCGTCGGAGACCTACCGCTTCATGATTTTTACCTGCCCCGTGGGCTTGTATTTCAATAAGCCCCTGCG